>NZ_JBDMZG010000199.1:0-22540 GCF_039769035.1 Pacificibacter sp. | reverse complement strand
GATGTAATCATGCGCGCACTTGTTCAACGCGTTTTAGAAGCATCGGTTAAGGTCGACGGCGACGTCGTCGGCGCCTGTGATCAGGGCCTTTTGGTTTTGGTCTGCGCAATGCGTGGCGACACTGACGCGCAGGCGCAAAAGCTGGCAACCAAGCTGTCAAAGTTGCGGATTTTTCAAGACGACGCAGGCAAGATGAACCTGTCCGTGCGCGACATTGGCGGATCTGCTTTGGTTGTAAGCCAATTCACGTTGGCCGCCGAAACCAAAGGCAATCGCCCAGGGTTTTCCAATGCCGCTGACCCGCAAACGGGTAAGGCGCTTTACGAATCCTTTTCAAAACACCTAAACGATGCTGGCGTGCCCGTTCAGACGGGCGTTTTTGGTGCGGATATGAAAGTTGGCCTGATCAATGATGGTCCGGTGACGATCTGGATCGACACCGAAGACTAACGCATCTTTGACGCCAAAGGATCTGCGCCCTTGGCTAAATCCGGAACATGGGCTGCAAAAGGCGCGGCACAAACGAGCTGAATTTCAACGGCGCATCTGTGGCTGCCAAGCAAATGCACGGATCACCATCTTCGGCAATCGGCGTGTGCTCCAAATCATCGTCGGCCACTTCCAAATCGCCGCGACCAAAACGCCCTGTTTCATCCTTGAATGCGCCTTGCAGCACCAGTGTCAGTTCAAGCCCACCATGCGTATGATCCGGCACGGCATATCCGGGGGCAATGTACAACAGGCGCACAGAGCCAGACTTTCCGGATTCCAAGATGCACTGTTTTGCACCCGGTCCAAGCGAACGCCAACGCGGCGGCTTGCTGCCCAGCGCCTCAAGTACAGGGGCAGGATATGTTTCATCGCCACGTGGGCGCACAGGCTCAGGTGTGAACGCGTCATCCAACTGCGCCAAGACATTGTTGCGCAGATCGTCAGACACGGAAATAGGTTCAAACGCATCCATCAAAGCGCCGCCAACGGTTTCATGCGCAGCCAAATTGGCGCGGCATTCTTCGCAAATTGACACATGCGCGGCGATCACCATCGCAAATGGACGCGGCAAAGTGCCACCGACATAAGAGACCAAAAGAGCCTCAGGGATATGATGAGAGATATTGGCCATGGGCTAACGCTCTCCTTTCAGTTCGTGACGCAGACGCTCAAGACCGAGACGAATGCGGGATTTAATTGTACCAAGCGGCAGACCAGTCTGTCCTTGGATTTCACTATGGCTTAGCTCGCCGAAATAGGCTTTTTGCACCAAATCGCGCTGTTCAGGATTGAGACGCGCAATCGCGGACCGCAGTTTGGCCGCTTCTTGTTCAACGCCAAGCACTTGTTCACCGTCAACATCCGTGCTTTCGGGCATCGCCAACTCTTCAGGTACGGGGCGGCGTTCCTTTCGGATCACATCAATTTGACGATTGCGTGCGATTTGAAAAATCCAGCCCGACACTTGTGCACGCTCTGGATTGAAAGACGCAGCTTTGCGCCAGACCGACAACATCACATCTTGAACCACGTCGTCAGCTTGCGCTGCACCAAATCCGTTCTTCATCAACATGCCGCGCAACCGCGGCGCGAAGTGGTCAAACAGTTTGGCGAACGCCGCTCGATCGCGGGCGTCACGCACTTTGAGCATCCATTCGGTTTGCTCAGTCAAAGACGTTGCCATATCTGAAGTCACTGACATCCTTTCAAGCGAAGCCTTGCGCTGCGCTTTTGTGGGGTGCATCGGCACAGGGCTGTTTGAAGTGGTATGTTTTTCTTTGAGCATACTAAGCATACGTAGGGCTTCGTGTCATGGATCACTTAAAAAATAATATTTGTGAATTAATGATCTAATCGGGAAAAATAATCGTAACATATACAAACCAAAACAGGATTTTATATGTCATTCGATGCCCCCGTCAGAGCCCGCCAACGTATCGCCATCATTGGTTCGGGCATTTCCGGCCTAGCCAGCGCCTATTTGTTAGCGGCACATCATGATGTAACCATCTTTGAAGCCGAAGGTCGGCTCGGTGGCCACGCCCGCACCAAAATGGCGGGAAAAAACGGCGATCAACCTGTGGACACAGGGTTTATCGTGTTCAACTACGCCAATTATCCCAATCTGACCGGCATGTTTGATGCTTTGAATGTGCCTGTCACAAAATCTGACATGAGCTTTGGCACGACCATCAACAATGGTGCTGTGGAATACGGGCTGCAAAGCCTCAGCGCCTTGTTTGCGCAAAAATCCAATTTGGCGCGACCTGCTTTCTTGCGAATGGTGCGTGATATCTTTCGCTTCAACAAAACCGCCGAGGATCTGATCCAAGACGAAACAACCACCATCGGTGAATTGACCGATCAAATGGGCCTTGGGCCGTGGTTCACGCAATACTATCTGATGCCAATTTGTGGTGCGATCTGGTCAACGCCCCCTTCAGAGATCCGCAACTACCCTGCCGCGTCTTTGCTGCGGTTTTTCCGTAACCATGCGCTGTTGTCTGCAACAGGACAACATCAATGGTACACCGTCAAAGGCGGCTCTATCGAATACATCAAACGTCTTGAGGCCCATCTTAAAATGCTGGGCTGTGTGATGCGACTGGCAACGCCTGTGGCAGCTGTCACGCGCACCGCATTGGGCGTGACAATAAAGGCGCGAAACGGCAGCAATGAGCAGTTTGATCAAGTGATTTTCGCCTGTCATTCCGATCAGGCTTTGCGCCTTTTGGCCAAGCCGACACCGACCGAACAAAAAGCCTTGTCGGATCTGCGGTATCAGGCCAACCAAGTGACCTTGCACAGTGATCCGAACCAAATGCCCAAGCGCCGCGCCTGTTGGTCATCGTGGGTGTATAAGTCGGACAATGTCGGTCAGGAGCAAGCGCTGGGTGTCACCTATTGGATGAACAAACTGCAAGCGATCCCCGAAAGTGATCCCTTGTTTGTCACGCTCAATGCCGCCACGCCCATCGATGAATCAAAAATCTACGATCAAACCACGATGTACCATCCTGTGTTCGACACCGCAGCAATGGCAGCGCAAAGCACCATTCAGCGCATAAACGGCGACAACCGCACTTGGTTTGCAGGGGCTTATCTGCGCAATGGTTTCCACGAAGACGGGTTCCATTCTGCCGTGCAGGTCGCGGAAAAAATGGAGACTGTGTTTGCATGACCGCAGCTGCGTCCTTTCCTGATCACATCGCAGGCCACACCAGCCATGCGCGTCGCGGCGCATTGAAAAATGCGTTTCGCTACGGCGTGGATTTTGTGCTGATGGATATGGACGCCACCGAGGTCAAACTGCCGTTTTTGTTTTCGCGCAATCGCTTTAATGTCACCGCACTGCACGACCGAGATCACGGTGGGCCACTAAAACATGGCACAGGCGTCTCATGGGCACGGCAACACTTCGAACTGGCGGGCGTCACAGGGGTGCGCATTGATCTGCTGACACAACCACGTTTTCTGGGATATGGCTTTAACCCTGTCAGCTTTTGGCTGGCGTGGCGTGGCGCAGATTTGCTTGGCGTGATTGCAGAAGTCTCGACCCCCTTCAACGATCGTCATTCCTATTTGTGCGCGAACGAGGATCGAAGCCCTCTCACCAAGGCAGATCAAATCACCACGCCAAAAGCACTGCATGTGTCGCCATTTCAACAGGTTAAAGGACATTATGCCTTCAACTTTGACATCACGGCAGACAAAATCGCCATTCGCATTTTCCACGGCAACGGCGACGATGGCGTGATCGCAACGCTCTATGGGCCGCGCCAACGCCTAACAAATCGATCGGTACTGCGCGCCTGTGTCCACCGCCCGTTTGGCGCCCTGCGCACGATGGCGCTCATTCATTGGCAAGCTTTGGTGCTCAAGGTCAAAGGCGCCACATATCGTCGTCGCCCGCCCGCCCCCAAACACGACCTTACACAGTCAGGATCCACAAGATGACAGATGCATTTACAGGCAAAACATGGTGGATCATCGGGGCATCCGAGGGACTGGGGGCAGCGTTAGCGCAGGCCATCGATGCACGTGGCGCGTCGGTCATTCTCTCTGCGCGATCCGGCGACAAGCTGACACAACTCGCCACCACTTTAAACGACGCGCAAGTCCTGCCGATGGACGTCACGAACACAGACAGTGTAAACAAAGCTGCCGCTCAAGCGCGCCACGCTGATGCGATGCTTTATTGTGTGGGCACTTATGAGCCGATGGACGCCAAAGTCTGGGAAGCGACAGCCGTAGAACACATGATCGACACCAATTTCACCGGTGCTGCACGGGTCTTGGCCGATGTTGTACCGCACTATGTGACCCGCGGATCAGGGCATATCATGCTGATCGGATCGCTCTCTGGGTATCGCGGCTTGCCAGCTGCCGTTGGCTATTCTGCCTCCAAAGCCGCGTTGATGCATTTGGGCGAAAACCTGTTACTCGATCTCAGGGGTACGGGCGTCACCGTACAAATGGCCAACCCCGGTTATATCAAGACGCGGCTGACCGCCAAAAACGATTTCGCGATGCCACAAATCATGTCGCCAGAAGCTGCCGCCGACCACGTGATCCGCGCCATTGACAGCGGTCGATTTGAAACGGCATTCCCGCGCCCATTCGCATGGCTGTTCAAATGGGGACGGTATTTACCACGCGCGCTGTTCAATCGCGTGTTTTAATCACCGTTTCAAAACGCATCCCATGGACCTTTGCGCCGTTTTGGCCTAAATCCGGCAAAAGAAATGCAATCAAGGACCTGCCACCGTGGCCGTGCAAGAGTTACACTCCCTCACTCTAACAGCGCAATCTGAAGCGCAGACAGCGCAGATCGCCGTGCAGCTGGCAGCGCACCTGCGTGGGGGTGATGTGGTGATGCTGGACGGCACCTTGGCGGCGGGCAAAACCTTTTTCATCCGTGCGCTTATTGGCGGATTGGGCAGCGACGAAGACGTCACCAGCCCCACCTACACGCTTGCAAACATCTATGAAACGAACCGTGCGCCGGTTCTGCACGTCGACGCCTATAGGATTGAAAACAAAAAAGACTTTTATCATCTGGGTCTCGACGACTATTTCGATACGGGTATTTGCCTGATCGAATGGGGCCAGCGGATCGACGGCTTTTTTGACGCCCCACTGCAAATCGACATCGCATTTGGTGACAGTGAAGGGACGCGCGTTTTCACCCTGTCCTCGCCCGATACGCGGTGGATCCCTGTGTTCGAAGCGCTTGCGAGTGGACCACATGACTGACTTGATTTTACTGCTGCAAACCTCAAACGGCGTGCCTGTCATGGGGCTGGCAAAGGGCGATGACGTGGTGTTTGACAGCGCCCTTGATGACAGGCTTTTGGGTTCTCGTGATTACCGTATGGTTTTGGACTTTGGGTTGAACCAAGTCGGCGCCCAGTTACACGATATTGCGCAGATTTTTGTCGACATAGGTCCCGGTGGTTTGGGTGTCACCCGCACTGGAGTGGCCTTTGCCAATGCTTTGGGGTTTGCGCTTGGCCTGCCCACCACTGGCCTGCCCGCATTTGAATTGCTTGGGGCAGAACTGTCACAGGCCGATCTGCCCGTTGTGATATTGCGAAAAGCCGCGCGCCCGTATGTTCACTTTGGGGTCTACCAAGACGGCGCCCTGACGCACTACCAGCATTGCGAACGCGATACGGCTTTGGAACAGATTGAAAAGATCGACACATATGCGCTTGCGGGCAATGTGGAGCTTGATGGCATGGATGCGCCAGCAACCAACGTGGCGTCGATCCAGACAATGCTGTCGGTGGCAAAGACCAAAGCAACCCCGAGCAACACCGCCCGCGCCTATCCAATCGTGGAAGACTTGTGATGACTGCAGACCCACGCACACTTGCAGAGGCCAAATCGACATTGCTACGTGGTGGCGTGTTGCTGTTGGCCACGGACACGGTTTTGGGGCTGGCAGCACTGCCAAGCAACCGCGCGGCGGTGGACAAAGTCTTTGCGTTGAAGCAACGCGCGCGTGAGAAAAACCTGCCGATCATGGTCGCCTCATCCGCGCAACTCTCCGAACTTGGCGGGCATCTCACGCCCAGCGCGCAGGCCTGTTTGGACAGTGATTTTATGCCCGGGGCCCTGACCATCGCTGTTGGCCTGAATGCAGACGCAACTCCAGACTGGCTTGCAGGGCGCGCCGAATGCGCCATTCGCATTCCGAACGACACGGTCTTGCTTGCGCTGCTCACCGATGTGGGACCACTTTTGGTCACATCAGCCAATATTGCAGGGCAAGAAACCCCGCAGACTACAAAGCTGGCATTGGCAGAACTGAACGGCACACCTGACTATGTGCTGCACGGGACCGCCAAATCACAGACCCCCTCGACCTTGGTGAATTGCCGCGTGAGCCCTGCCAAAATCGAACGCATCGGCGCTGTGCCTGAGACCGAAATCAACGCCATTTTGGAGCGCGCAGATGACTGAGTATGTATTGGGCATCGAGAGTTCTTGCGACGACACTTCTGTGGCACTGGTGGCAAAAGACGGGTCGGTGAAGGCGATCAAAACAGTGTCGCAATACGAGATCCACAATGCACATGGTGGCGTCTATCCAGAGCTGGCGTCTCGGGCGCATTTGGAAGCCATTTTGCCAACAATTCAGTCTGTTATGGAAGACGGAGAGGTCACGCCAGCTGACCTTAAGGCCATTGGCGTCACACGTGGGCCGGGCTTGATCGGCTCGCTCTTGATCGGTCTTTCCACGGCAGAGGCGTTGTCGATGGGTTGGAACCTGCCGGTTTATGGCGTCAACCATTTGCGTGGGCACATGCGGTCCGTCGATTTGGAACAAACACGCACCGAATACCCAGCTGTGGTGATGCTGGTGTCTGGTGGTCACACGCTTGTGGCTGAGTTGAAAGACCCGTGGAGCTACCGTTTGCTTGGCACCACGCGCGACGATTCCGTTGGAGAGAGCTACGACAAAGTGGCACGTATGTTGGGCCTTGGCATGCCTGGTGGGCCTGCCATCGACGCCGCTGCCAAACGCGGCACGCCAGTTTTGCGCCTGCCCCGCCCGATGAAAAACGATGGCTATGAGTTTTCGTTCTCTGGGCTGAAATCATCCGTTGCGCGCCACATTGAAAAACATCCAGAGGTCAGCTTGGACGATATGGCCGCATCTTTTGTTGCGGCTTGTATGGACGTGCTGATCGCCAAAGCAGAGCGCGCGGTGACAGAGTGCCGGCCAAAATCATTGATTATCGTTGGTGGGGTCGCGGCCTCGCCGCAATTGCGCGACGGCATGGCACAATTGGCGCAGGATCACGGGATTTCACTGTGTTTGCCGCCGATCAAATGGGCGACAGACAATGGTGCGATGATCGGCTTGGCGACGTGGGATTACATAGAAAAAGGGATCAAGCCAGACCTGATCCCCAAACCCAATTTAAACCTTGAGACGCCTTAGCTTTCAGATTGATAGTTTGGTAGGCTGTCCAGCGCCGTTTTAAGCGCTTCGCCCCAACCATTTGAAATCTGTTGGAAATATTCGTTGTCGGCTTCGATGCGCGTTTGCGATCCAATCTTGAAACTGTCCGTCTCATAGGTCATGACGTCAAGCGGCATGCCGACCGACAAGTTGGCTTTGATCGTACTGTCAAAGGACACAAGCAACAGTTTGATCGCCTCATCAAACGACATTTTTGGATCATAGGCGCGGACCAAAATTGGCTTGCCATATTTGGCTTCGCCAATTTGGAAGAACGGCGTGTCGGTGCTGGCTTCGATGAAGTTGCCTTGTGGGTAGATCAAAAACAGACGCGGTGCTGCGCCTTTGATCTGGCCTGCCAGAATGACCGTCGCGTTAAAGCCTGCGTCGGCCTTTTGGCCTTCATCCGCGTGGCTTGAGATCACGTCTTTCAACGTATCCGCAACAAGCTGGGCTGCTTGGAACATAGATGGCACGGCAAAAATAGAAGGCGCGCGATCTTCAGGCGCTTTGCTGCGTTCATCGAGAAGGCTGACCATTGCCTGCGTTGTGGCCAGATTGCCCGCAGTCATAACGGTCAGCACGCGTTCGCCGGGTTGCTCCCACGTTGCCATTTTCCGGAACTTTGAAATGTTGTCGACGCCCGCATTGGTACGGGTATCAGACATCACAACGAGCCCGCGATCGAGCATCATTCCAACGCAATAAGTCATAATTAAAGTGTCCGTCTTACTGTTGTGCGACTTCGATCTGTACGCTCAACTGTTCGCCAGACCCGCCATATATCGTCCCTGTTATAGGAGCCGCCCCTGCATAGTCCAGACCTGTTGCGACGCGAACATAACGTACATCAGGCGAAATGGCATTTGAGACGTCGAAACCAACCCAACCAAGGTTGGGAATATGGGCTTCGGCCCAAGCATGGGTGGCGTCTTGAACGACGCGATCATCCATCATCAAGTATCCCGAAACATACCGTGCTGGAAAACCCATCTCGCGCGCGCAGGCTAAAAAGATATGGCTGTGATCTTGGCAAACGCCTTTGCCAGCGCTGATGGCTTCTTCGGCGGACCCTGTGGGCGAAGTACTGCCAATCTCATAGGACACGTTGGCTTGTATGACCCGCGACAGCGCATGAAGCCGACCAAGGTCCGTCTCGCCGTCGACCTGCGCAATCAGCGCCTGCGCGCCATCCCCAAAAGTGGTCAGCTCGGTATCGCCTTTGTAGAACCACAACGGAGCGGGACCCCGATGTTTGCCGACCATCCCGTGCGTTTCAGTCACCTCGACCTCACCTTCGCTCACCAAAGTCACCTCGGTGGCATCGCGATCAATCGAAATCAGATCAACATGGTTGGCATTGTGATCAGAATAGGACACCTCTTTGGCGCCCCCCAACACAGAAACGTCCCAGTTTAAAATCGTTTGGAACGGTGTTGATTTAGGCGTGAGACGCACTTGCTGAAGCCCATAAGCGACCGGCGTTTCAAATGCATAGCGCGTTTCGTGGCGAATTCTTAATTTCATGGCTTACTCATAAAACCTAAAGTCAATTTCAACCTGACTGCCCAACTCTGCGAAGGATGTCAGAACACTCTGGATGTATTCGTGCAGCCCATCTTCGAAAATCGCATCAATATCGCTGGATGCAAAACGCGAAACCAAAGCCCGTGCCATTTCAAGAGATTTGGGTTCGACATCATAATCCGAGCACAGATGTTCGAGGTTATCCAACACTTTGCGCGCACAAAAGTTCAAGCTGCGCGGCATGCGTTTGTCGAGAATGAGAAACTGCGCAATGTCGCGTGGATTGATGTTGTTGCCATGCACCATCCGGTAGCCACCGCGCCCAGAAACCGATCGCAAAATCGTTTCCCATTGCACGTTATCAATGGACGATCCGACAGAAAAAACCGACGGCAAAAGGACGTAGTATTTCACGTCCAAAATGCGCGCCGTGGCGTTTGCGCGTTCCAAAAATGTGCCAATGCGGGCAAAGTTATACATGTCATTGCGCAACATCGTGCCGTGAGTTGCCCCCCGCACCAATGCCGTGCGCTGGCGGATCAATCCCAAAGCGGCAGGCAGATCGCGTTCCGACACTTTGCCCGCCAGTGAAGATTTTGTGGCCATGAAACACCCGTTCATGGCTTCCCAAACTTCATAGGTCAAAGCCGTGCGCACCAAACGTGCGTTTTGACGCGCCGTAGAAATCGCCGCGAAAACAGAAGAGGAATTGTCTTTTGATCTGAGCAGCCAATCAATGGCGTCGTCTTTGTTCAAATCCTCATGCGCGGCATTATAGGCGACATCAACGCCTGCGGTTTTTAGCACAGGCCCCCACTCTTCGTCCGTGGTGTCCGAGCGCGTCAGCCCAATGCGTTGACCCGTTTCGACCAAACGTGATGTGTTTTCAGCCCGTTCCAGATAGCGGTACATCCAGTAGAGGCCATTTGCAGTTTTCCCAAGCATATCAGTCCTCCAGCACCCATGTGTCTTTGGTGCCGCCCCCTTGGGACGAATTCACCATCAGCGATCCCTTTTCCAACGCCACGCGGGTCAATCCACCCGGTGTGATGTTGATCCCTTGGGGAGAGCATTGCACATAGGGCCGCAAGTCAACGTGGCGCGGCGTCAGCCCCGCTTTGTTGAAGATCGGCACGGTTGATAGGCTGAGTGTCGGCTGAGCGATGTAGTTGCTCGGGCGCGCTTTCAGTTTTTTGCGGAATGTTTCGATTTCTTTTTTGGACGCAGTTGGCCCAATCAACATGCCGTATCCACCAGAACCGTGCACCTCTTTGACAACCAAGTCTGCCAAGTTATCAAGGACATAGGCCAATGAGTCCGCTTCTGAGCAGCGCCATGTTGGCACGTTTTTCAAGATCGCTTTCTCGCCAGTGTAGAATTCGACAATGTCGGGCATGTAGCTGTAAATCGCTTTGTCATCCGCGATGCCTGTCCCCGGTGCGTTGGCGATGGTGATCCCGCCTGCGCGGTACACATCCATAATGCCAGGTACGCCAAGCGCGCTTTCGGGATTGAAACTCAACGGATCAAGGAAATCGTCATCGATCCGGCGATAGAGCACGTCGATCGGCTTGTACCCACGGGTTGTGCGCATGGCGACACGTCCGTTGACGACACGCAAATCGTGCCCTTCCACCAATTCAACGCCCATTTGATCGGCCAAGAACGAGTGCTCATAATAGGCTGAGTTGTAAACACCGGGTGTGAGCACCGCCACGGTGGGCGTGCCTTCACAAGCGGGTGGCGCACAAGCGGCCAAAGATTGGCGCAAATTCGCAGGGTAGTTCTGAATCGATTTCACTTTGTTCTTGGCAAACAGCTCAGGGAACATCTGCAACATCGTTTCGCGGTTTTCCAACATGTAAGACACGCCGGACGGTGTTCGCGCGTTGTCTTCAAGCACAAAGAAATCGTCATCTCCTGTGCGCACCAAATCGATCCCGACAATATGCGTGTAAATGCCACCTGGGGGCGTCATGCCAAGCATCTGCGGCAAGAAGGCTTCGTTATTCGCGATCATTTCATGCGGCACACGCCCTGCTTTGATGATCTCTTGTCTGTTGTAAACGTCATGCAAAAACGCGTTGATCGCGCGGACACGCTGCTCAATGCCTTTGGACAGTTTTTGCCACTCACGCGCGGCGATGATGCGCGGAATAATGTCGAAGGGAATCAACCGTTCTTCGGCTTCGGTTCGCCCATAGACGTTGAAGGTGATGCCCATGAGACGGAACACCTCTTCCGCTTCACGCTGTTTCGCCCGTAATCGTGCGGGATCTTCGCCTTCGAACCAGTGATTGAACTCTGCATAAGGCGGGCGCAATTGCCCGTCCCTGCCCATCATTTCGTCAAATATATTTTTATCGCTCATAAAGTGAGGCTAGGCGCGAAATTCTTGGGACGCAATAGATGCTATTTTGCAAAAATGCTCAAAACGAGGTGTGATTAACTTTTAATCAACGGATTTTTTGGGCCCGCATCTTCATGCCCTAAGGTCACCCCAATAGGTCACCCCAAAATCCGCAGCGCGTTGCACCGCAAAGCTTCTGCCGATCAATACCTACTGCACGATTTTGGCTGCGCGCCGCTGACACAGTGCCTCCGCATGTCTCTTGCGCATTTTTTCAAACGATTTTCTCTGTATACCATTGCACACATTGACTTGAGCGCCTGTCTGATTTACGTGAAGGCCAATCGCATGGAAGCGGGGGACGTGGATGCCCTGCGCCCCTTCTCCTGCAGGTATTTGACCGATAACATCGCGAAAGAGACCTTCACATGGCCAATCAGACCCCTGACATTATCTACACAATCGTTGACGAAGCGCCTGAGCTTGCACGCCACTCGCTTTTGCCAATCATCCGTACATTTGCAAAAGCGGCCGACATCTCAGTTGAGACTCGCGACATTTCCTTGGCTGGTCGCATTTTGGCGCTTTTCCCAGACCTGTTGACCGACGAACAACGTGTGTCCGACGATCTGGCTGACCTTGGTCGCTTGGTGAAAACACCAGAGGCCAACGTGATCAAATTGCCAAACGTCTCTGCATCCGTGCCACAGCTGACAGACGCAATCGCTGAATTGCAGTCCAAAGGCTTTGCAATCCCTGACTACCCTGCTGAGCCTTCCACCGATGAAGAAAAAGCGATCCGCGCCAAATACGACACCGTCAAAGGCTCTGCTGTGAACCCTGTTTTGCGCGAAGGCAACTCTGATCGTCGTTCTGCCAAAGCTGTGAAATCTTACGCTATGGCCAACCCGCACCGCATGGGCGAATGGACAGGCGACAGCAAAACGCATGTTGCATCCATGTCTGGCAACGACTTCTACGCAAATGAGACATCCGCGACCATCACAGCTGCCCAAGCTGGCGGCGCGAAAATCGTGTTCACTGCCGCTGACGGCACACAGTCTGTTCTCAAAGACGGCCTGACATACCTCGAAGGCGAAATCGTTGACGCGACATTTTTGTCTGCTTCCGCATTGCGTGAATTCATCAAGGCCGAAATCGCGTCCATGGAAGACGGCGTTTTGTTCTCTGTGCACCTTAAAGCAACTATGATGAAGGTGTCTGACCCAATCATCTTTGGTCACTTTGTGTCCATCTACATCGAAGACTTCTTGGCCAAACACGGCGAAACAGTCAAAGCGCTCGGCTTCAACCCCAACGCAGGCCTTGGCGATCTCGAAGAGCGCATCGCAGGCAATGCAGAGCTTGAAGCCGACCTCAAAGCGGCGCTGGCAGGCAAGCCTGATATGTACATGGTGAACTCCGACAAAGGCGTGACCAACTTGCACGTGTCTTCTGACGTGATCATCGACGCGTCTATGCCAGCTGTGATCAAAGCGGGCGGCATCGGTTGGGGGCCAGACGGCAAAGCCGCTGACACCAAATGCTGTATCCCTGACAACTGCTACGCTGGCATCTACGACGAGACGATCAACTTCTTCAAAGAAAACGGCACTTTGGACGTGACCACTTGTGGTGCTGTGTCCAACGTTGGTTTGATGGCGCAAAAAGCCGAAGAGTACGGTTCACACCCAACAACGTTTGAGCTGCCATCCGCTGGTACTGTTGAGATCGTTCTCGACAACGGTGACGTTCTGCACTCGCACGCTGTTGAAGCCAATGACATTTGGCGGTCTTCCACTGCGAAAAAAGCGCCAATCTTGGATTGGATCAAAACAGGTATCGAACGTTTCGACGCTGTTGGCACGGCTGCGTTCTGGCTTGACGCCAACCGCGCACACGACGCTGAATTGATCAAATATGTTGAGCCTGCATTGAAAGCCGCTGGCAAAGACATTCCAATCATGGCGCCACGCGAAGCGACACGTTTCTCATGGGTTGAAATGACCAAAGGCAAAGACGTTGTGACCATTTCCGGCAACGTTCTGCGCGACTACCTGACCGACTTGTTCCCAATCTTGGAGCTTGGCACATCCGCGAAAATGCTCTCCATCGTGAAGCTGATGAACGGTGGTGGCTTGTTCGAAACCGGTGCTGGCGGCTCTGCGCCGAAACACGTCGAGCAATTGGTTGAAGAAAACCACCTGCGTTGGGACAGCCTCGGCGAGTTCTGTGCTTTGGGCGAAAGCTTCAACTTCCTCGCAGCAGCCAAAGACAAGCCAAAAGCGGCTATCTTGGGTCAAGCTGTCGAAGATGCGACTGTAAAACTCTTGCTTGAGAACAAATCTCCTGAGCGCAAAGTCGGCCAAAACGACAACCGCTCCAGCCACTACTGGTTCGCGCGCTACTGGGCCGAAGCCTTGGCAGCACAAGATGCCGATGCCGACCTCAAAGCTTACTTCGGTCAAATGGCTGAAAAGCTTGAAACTGGCGAAGCAGCGATCTTGGCTGAGTTGAAACGCGACGAGGGCAAACCTGCCGACATGGATGGCTACTACAAGTCAGACGCGACCAAAACAGCCGCGATCATGCGCCCATCCACAACGCTCAACGCACTCTTCGCTTAAAGACTGCGACATACATCTATGAAAGGGAGCCTTCGGGCTCCCTTTTTTGTTTTCCCCAGGCAAGCTACAGACTGGCTGTGCAATGCGACTTAGCTGTGGGGCAAAAAGACTGCCAGTTCGGAAATCGTTCTAACACGCCCTGCCCCTATGTGGTCGTCGTCACCTCGTGCAGACATTTGAGCCCTTCCGACTTGGGGCAAAATTTGACCGAATCTACAAGATAGTGCAGATTTATTAACACTTCGTTTCGACTTCCTGTGATTACAACCTGAAGGATTACCGATATGCGTACTGTTTTATTGTCCTCCCTGTTTCTGACGCTGGCAGCCCCTACGGTCGCTGACCCGACTGTTGGCATTGGCTTGAGCATTAGCTTTGGTGGCGGCGCGCCACAGACAGGCATTGCTTTCCGCGTTTTTTCTGACGACCAAGAAGAAGAATTCGTTGGCTCAGTTGGTCTCGACTATATGTTCGGAAGCCAGTCCTTGCGTGGCACAGTTGGTGCTGCCTACCTCGCCGACAATTCATTTGTAGGGCTTGATCTGGGGTATGGCCTTGCCAGCGGCGCGTTTGATTTCGGCGTGAGTGCCGGCGGGACAAAGACCTCTACGCCTGCCACGCAAGAAGAGGAAAACCCTGAACTGCAAATCGTCGAGTGCCTTTCGGGATGCGAGCCTTAGTAACTTAAAAAAAACCGCAACTTTGAAAAGCCCCCTTGCAAGGACACTTGCTCAAGATATCTTTGCAAGGGAAAACTCATTTTGCGTCTAGGCCCGTCAAAGTGCCTAAATATGACGGCTGCTCAATACTTTAGATATTCTAATCAAACGCCCGATAATTGTCGTTTGTCGGAAAACCTCCCCGCCCTCTAGGATTGCCCCGAAGTCAAAGCAGCATCGACTGTTTTGAGAGGGAAAGAGGAAGACTATTATGGGCCTATATGAGCAACTGCAGGCGCGCCAAGCGCAAGGTAATCCGATCCGCGTCGGCGTTATCGGCGCTGGAAAATTTGGCACAATGTTTTTGTCCCAAGCTCTGCGTATTCCCGGCATTCATGTCGTTGGCGTCGCCGACCTCCGGATAGATGTCGCGAAATCCAACATGGTCTACGCGGGCTGGCCCGCCGAGCAGATTGAAGCGTCTTCACTGGATGCGGCCGTGCAGACTGGCGCAACACACGTCGGCCAAGATGCGATGGCCATGATACACCACCACGGCGTCGACATCATTGTTGAATGCACAGGCAACCCCGTCATCGCCATTGATCACAGTTTGGCAGCATTTGCAGCAGGCAAAAACGTCATTTCCGCAACGGTTGAAGCCGACGCGGTCTGCGGCGCGGCACTTGCCGCGGGCGCAAGCCGCAGGCGTGATTTACAGTCAGGCCTATGGTGATCAGCCGTCCATGACTGTGGATTTGGTCGATTGGGCGCGCACATGCGGGTTCGAAGTTGCCGCTGCAGGACGTGGGCACAAGTGGAAACCAGAGTACCGTTTCTCGACACCTGACACGATCTGGGATTACTGGGGGGTAACAGCGGAAAAAGCCGAACGCGGCCGCCTCAATCCCAAAATGTTCAACAGCTTCCTTGATGGCACAAAGCCCGCCATCGAAAGCGCTGCAATTTCAAACGCGACGGGGTTAAACGCGCCGACAAATGGGCTGACGTACCCTTCCGGCGCGATCGATGACATTGCCAGCCTGATGCGCCCCCAGAATGAAGGCGGTGTCTTGGAAAACACGGGCATGGTCGAGGTGATTTCCAGCTTCACCAAAGACGGAAAGATGATCTCGAATGACATCCGCCAAGGCGTTTGGGTCGTGGTGAAAGCGACCAATGACTATGTGAAAAACTGCTTTGAAGAATACATGGTGTCGACCGATGACAGCGGACTTTATTACTGCAACTTCAAACGGTTCCACTTAATTGGGCTGGAATTGGGCCTCTCGGTTGGTTCTGTCGGCATTCGCAAAGAAGCCACAAGTGTCAGCAAAGAGTTTAGATCTGATGTTGTCGCGGTATCCAAGAAAGCGCTTAAGGCAGGTGAAATTTTGGACGGCGAAGGCGGATACTGTGTTGCAGGCCAATTGCGACCAAGCCGCATTTCCGTGCCGATGCGCGCTTTGCCGTTGGGCCTGACCGGTGAGATCAAACTCATCCGCGATGTCCCGATTGATACGGTTCTCACGTACGATGATGTTGAGATCGACGAAAGCTTGAACGCGGTAAAACTGCGGCGCGAATGCGAGGCCATGGTCTAACCCGTTACAGCACCAAAAGGCTGTACTGACTGAAATGAAAAAGCCGAGCAACGCATTGCTCGGCTTTTATATCAGATCAAGATGGAAGGCTTAGCCTTTGCGTTTAAAGGTCGCGTTGCCGCCGCTTTTAGGCTTGCCGTACTTCGCGCCTGGCTTGCCACCTGGTTTACCACCACCTGGTTTGCCACCGCCCGGCTTTCCGCCGCCAGATTTACCAGCACCCGCAGGCTTTTTGCTGTACACGCGTTTTGAGCTATCGCCCGCGCCTGCTGCATAAGGCTTTTTCTCGTATGGCTTTTTGTCACCGTCAGATTTGTGGCGTGGTTTTTTGGACTTCTCAGCCACAGCACCGTCGCGCGTGTAATCTTCGGCCTTTTTCTTAAACGGTTTTTTCTCATATGGTTTTTTGTCGCCATCAGCGCCTTTGCCATATGGTTTCTTGTCACCGTAAGATTTCTTTTCGTACGGTTTTTTATCGCCGTAAGATTTCTTGTCGCCATATGATTTCTTTTCATAGGGCTTTTTGCCACCGGACCGGCCACCGCCGCCGCCAAGATCAGGCATTGTCGCAAGACGTGTCGCTTTGACGTTGTCTTCTAAAATGCCGTTGCCCAGCGCTTTTTCAAAGCCATCTGCCGCGGCTTCTTTCAGTTCGATGTAGCTTTCGGTATCGCGGATACGGATCGCACCAATCGAGGTTTTGTCGATGTTGCCAGCGCGACAAACCAGCGGCAAAAGCCAACGTGGCTCAGCGCGTTCATCACGACCAACAGACAAAGAGAACCAAACAGATTTGCCGAAATCTTCGCGTGGTGCGCGCTCTGGGCGCTCACCTGGTTTTGGTGCAGGACCGAGTTCCTCTGGCGCAGATACGCCAGCACGGTACAGACGCAAATACGCTGCTGCGATTTTTTCAGGGCTGTGCATCTCGAGCATTTTGGCCGCAAACACAGCTTCTTTTTCAGAAGGGTCCGCCATCAAGGCTTCGTCTGTCAAAAGCTTTTCTTCGTCTTTCGCCAAAATCATCTCAGCGCTTGGCGCTTCAACCCATTCCGCTGTCAACTTCGCCCAACCGAGCAAACGCGAAGCTTTGGATTTCATTTTGGGTGGCACGATCAGCGCGGAAATACCTTTGCGACCCGCGCGGCCTGTACGGCCAGAACGGTGCAACAGAGTTTCCGCATTGGTTGGCAATTCGGCGTGGATCACCAGTTCCAAGTTCGGCAAATCGATGCCGCGGGCTGCAACATCTGTGGCCACACAGACGCGCGCACGGCCATCACGCATGGCTTGCAAAGCATGTGAGCGCTCAGATTGGCTCAATTCGCCGGACAGACACACAACGGAAAAGCCGCGGTTGGCAAAACGCGCTGTCAAACGCGCCACGGAAGCACGCGTGTTGGCAAATACGATAGCGTTTTCCGCATCGTGGTAACGCAACATGTTGATGATGGCGTTTTCTTCGTCACGTGGGGACACGGACAAAGCTTGGTAGGCAATATCGGCGTGCTGTTTGGCACCGCCAGTGGTGTTCACGCGCACAGCGTCTTTTTGGTAGCTCTTGGCAAGCTTGGCAATCATCGCAGGCACAGTTGCCGAGAACATCAAAGTCCGGCGATCTTCTGGCGCTTCGCCCAACATGAATTCAAGATCTTCGCGGAAACCGAGATCAAGCATCTCATCGGCTTCGTCCAAAACGATCGCACGCAAGCCGGACATATCCAAAGAGCCGCGTTGGATGTGGTCGCGCAAACGACCAGGTGTGCCCACAACGATATGCGCACCACGTTCCAAGGCCCGACGCTCATCGCGGTAATCCATACCACCCACACAAGACGCCATTTTCGCGCCAGCTTTGGCGTAAAGCCATTCCAGTTCGCGCTTTACTTGGAAGGCCAATTCACGTGTCGGCGCGATGACCAAAGCCATCGGCACTTCTGCACGATCAAATTGTTCCGCGTCGCCCAAAAGCGTGTGCGCCATGGCCAAACCGAAACCGACAGTTTTACCTGAACCTGTTTGCGCAGACACCAAAAGATCGGCGTCTTGCAACGCTGGATCATTCACCGCCTCTTGAACGGGCGTAAGTGTTTCATAGCCGCGCTCGGCAAGGGCGTCGGAAAGGGTTTTAATCATGGGAGATGCGTGTCCGTATTGGGCAATTGCCGCGTGTGCGGAAAGACCGAGTAAGAAAGATGCCCCTATAAGGTAAGAACTACACCTTGTATAGAGGTAATATCAAGCAGCAGCACAAGCATCATCGGCACAACACCCAAGCCGTCACACCTATGAGTGATACGAAGGTTTGGTGTTGCGCAAGCGCTGTCCAACGGCCAGCATCGCATCGCGCATTTGTACAGCTTCGGTGTCGTATTGTTGGTGATCTTGCCAAATCAAAAACTCTGTTAACGGCGGGACAACAAAGGGAGGGTCCACCACGACCAAATCGTCCCGCGGTCCAATTTGCTGCAGCAATCTATTGTGGATCGTGGCGATGTTCGGCGTTCCCGCGATGTAATGCGGCAAAACCACAAAACTTGGCAAGGTGGCCGCAATAGAGATGTCGAACCCCTGTTCCGCAAACCAGTTTTCAACGTGACTTTTGCCATTCCCAACAAAGAAATTGGTCACGATATGGGGTGCTTCCAGAAAGCGCTCTAGGTTCAGCCCATTTCGCGCGGCCAGACTGTCTTTGCACAACACGCACTTAAAGCCGTCTTCAAACAAGGGCGTACGCTGAAAGCTGTCTTGCAACGCAAATGCCGGACCAATCAAAAAGTCGATTTTGCCGCGTGCGAACCAATCGCTGGCCTCCTCACTGAAGGGCACCACAGCCAAGGAAATGCCGGGCGCAATCGCGGAAAGTTCTTTCGATAAGACAGACAGGTACACGGCTGAAACATAGTCAGAAGCCAAAACTGTGAATTGGCGTTTGATGGACGACAACTCAGCCACAGCGCGCATTCGCGACAAAGCGCGTAAGCTGGTCACCATATCGGGCACAATGCCTGCGATCGTTAGTCCAAAGGGGCTAGGGCACATTTTTTGCCCGTCATAGTATAAGATTTCGTCGTCAAAATGCGCCCGCGCGCGCTTCAAGGCGCTGCTGACAGCGGACTGCGTTAAGTTCAGTTCTTTTGCCGTTTCGGTCACGCTTTGCGTGCGGTGCAACGCATCAATTGCGACCAAAAGGTTCAGGTCCAGTTTTTCAAGATGCATACCCATTAATCACATCTATAGCCTATGGCATCAACATTAATTTCCTTCATTCCTATTTTTGGCCTTAACTGAACACAATTGTCGCTGCGGTTGGGGAGGAGCCCGTGCGCCGCGCGAGCAATAAGGGAGAACACAATGATTTTTAAAAGCCTAAGCGCAGCCGCGCTGTGTCTGATGACAACGACAACCGCCTTTTCTGATAATCTCAACGTGACGATTGTGGCGGGGCACCCGCCTGTGTTCGTTGGGTAAAAATGTACCCAGAGGTCTTCATTCCAACAGCCACCGAAAAACTTGCGGCCCTCGGCCACACCGTAAAATTTTCCGAGCAATACGGCGGTTCTATCGCTGGCGTTGGTGAAGAATTGGAAACCGTTGAGGCAGGTTTGGCCGAAATCGGCGCCTGTTCATCCTTGTTTTATCCGGGCAAAATGGCCGTCCAAAACGTGACCTATTACACGCCATTCGTATCAGACAATCCGCGTCTTGTGGGCGACACCATGAACAACCTGCACCTGACAGATCCGCGCATGCAGCAAGCATATGCTGACAACGGCGTTGTCTACATCGGCGGGCCGAGCTCTATCGATGATTACGTGTTGATGACCAATTTCCCTGTCAATTCCTTGGCAGATCTAGAAGGTCGCAAAATCGCAGCCCCAGGTGCGGCGATCAATTGGCTGTCTGGCACAGGTGCTGTCGGCGTGCAGGGCAATCTGACCACCTACTACAACGAGTTGCAAACTGGCGTATATGATGGCGTTTTGGTCTTTGCCTCGGCCGCTTTCCCCGGCAAGCTCTATGAAGTTGCCCCCTACTTGACACAAGCCGGACTTGGCGCGCAATTTGCGGGCTCGATCTGTGCAAATGTAGATTGGTGGGAAGGCCTGTCCGACGACGAGCGCGGCGCATTCACTGACGCGGCAAATGCAGCTGGTGCATGGTATATTGATGACCTCGAAGCCTTCGTAAACATCGCTTACAAAAACATGGAAGCGGCGGGAGCAAACATTACAAAAGCCAGTGATGAGATGCGCGAAGACTGGGCGCAGGGCATGGACAACGCCGCTAAGGTTTGGGCCGAAGGTCTGGATGCGCAGGGTAAAGATGCGTCGGGAATCTTGAAGGTTTACATGGACACAATGCGCGCGGGCGGTGCGACCCCGCTGCGCAATTGGGACCAAGAGTAAATGCCTAAACCCTCTGTACTTTTGCGTGGCCTCAACTTGGCCACGCAGGGGGCAAATATTGTCGGGACATTGCTGATCGTTGGACTGGTTGTGATCATTTGCACGGATGTGCTGGGTCGCAACCTGTTCGGCGCCCCCCTGCCCGGCGTGCCCGAAATGATATCTCTGTCCATCGTGGCCATCGTGTTTCTTCAAGTCCCCCAAGCTTTGAAGGCCAATCGGCTGACACGCTCAGACGGGATTATTTTGAACCTGCACAACAGTGCGCCGCGGGTGGCAAATGCGATTGAAATCATTTTTGATCTTTTGGGGTTTCTGGTCATCGCAACCATCCTTTACGCCCATTGGCCGATCTTGATGAAAGCGATTGAGCGCCAAGAATATGTTGGGTCCGTCGGAAATTTCACCATGCCCACTTGGCCCGCCAAAACCATGATTTTGATCGGGGCCGTGCTGTTGGCTTTGCAATTTATGTCGCGCGTGTTGCAACGGCTTTTGAAAGGCAATGTTGATGACTGATTTTGCAATTGGCATGTTCAGCCTTGTCGCTATGGGCGTCTTTGTCCTTGGTGGACTCTATGTCCCTATCGCCTTGATATTGTGTTCTTTCATTGGCGTTTGGGCGATCAAAGGCACACCGCTTTTGGCCGCAAAAATGCTGGGCCTCGCCGCCAATGACGCCATTTCCAGCTATTTCTTTGGCGTGGTGCCTGTGTTTGTTTTGATGGTTTTTTTGGTCTCAGAAAGCGGCATGGGACGGGACGCATTTGATGTGGCCAATTCCATGTTCAAACGCATCAAAGGCGGACTAGGCGTTGGCACCATCGTGGCCAACACCATCTTTGCCGCGATCACTGGGATATCAATTGCCTCTGCCGCCGTGTTCACCAAAATTGCCGTGCCAGAGCTGCGCCGCCATGGCTACACCAAACGGTTTTCCGTCGGCGTTGTCGCGGGCAGTTCGGTCCTTGGGATGTTGATCCCGCCTAGTCTTTTGATGATCTTGTACGGTCTTCTGGCCGAGCAATCGATTGGCGATCTATTCATTGCGGGCCTTGGGCCGGGGCTGTTGTTGGCGGTGCTCTTTGGCCTTGGCACCGTGTTGATGGCCTATTTTGCGCCTGGATTTATCGGCAAAAACCTGAGCGCCGATACCGAAAGCATGAGCAACCGCGAGGTTCTGTCCAAGGGCCTGCCGATTGCCTTGTTGATCGGTTTGGTTTTGGGCGGGCTTTACATGGGCTTGTTCACACCTGTCGAAGCGGGCGCTGTTGGTGTCGCTGGCGCTTTGATCATTGGCGTGGCCAAACGGCGTTTGTCATGGGCCGCTTTATGGCGCGTTCTGGTGGAAACGGGGCTGATCACCGCGAGCATTTCATTCCTGATCATCGCTGCGCAAATGTATTCACGCATGTTGGCCTTTTCCGGCGTGCCGGCACAATTCGGCGCGATGGTCGCAGGGGCCAGTCTTGGTCTGATTTCGATCCTGCTGCTCTACGCTTTGGTGGTGATCTTGTTCGGGATGATCCTTGATAGCGGATCGATCATGTTGATCCTCGTGCCATTGATGTTGCCTGTCATGACCGGATTGAACGTCGATCTGGTTTGGTTCGGCGTGATCACGGTGATTGCTGTCGAAATTGGCCTGCTCACTCCGCCCTTTGGGATATCTGTCTATGTCATCAAGTCCAGTCTCAACGACCCGGATATTAGTCTGAAAGACATCTTTATCGGCGCGGCGCCTTTTGCCGTGATGATGCTGATTTGCCTCGGCCTTGTCATCGCCTTCCCAGTTATTTCAACCGGCCTTGTCGGACGGTAACCTCAACGGAGCCCCCTATGACCCTTGTCGATCTTTCCCGTCCTTTGGAAAACACAGATTACGCGGACCCGCCGGGT
>NZ_JBDMZG010000198.1:0-32475 GCF_039769035.1 Pacificibacter sp. | reverse complement strand
CGGTCTCGCGTCTTGCATGAAACAAGGCAGAGCGTTATGCGAAGATATCCCAATTCAAAGGCTGAGAAATGCCCCATAGCGACCCGAATACAATCGTCTCGACGACATGGCTCGACAAGCACATCAAAGACCCTAATTTGCGGCTCATCGATGCGTCTTGGTATTTGCCGGATATGAATCGTGATGCCAAAGCCGAGTACGAGGCGGCACACATTCCGGGTGCGCGTTTCGTTGATATTGATGATGTTTCCGATGCGCGCTCGAGCTTGCCACATATGTTGCCACCCGTTGAAAAGTTCATGTCGCGCATGCGCGCACTTGGCGTCGGTGACGGTCATCAGGTGGTGATTTACGACGGCGCAGGCCTGTTTTCGGCGCCGCGTCTGTGGTGGATGTTTAAGTATTTTGGTCAGGACAAGGTTGCGGTTCTTGACGGTGGTCTTCCAAAGTGGGTTGCAGAAGACCGCCCTGTGACGACCAAACCTCCGGTTATTCGGGACCGTCACATGGTTGCTGTGGAACAGTCCGCATTGCTGCGTGATGTGACGCAAGTGGCATCGTCGTCCAAGCTGGGTGATCATGTGATCATCGATGCGCGTCCAGCTCCGCGTTTTCGTGGCGAAGCACCTGAGCCGCGTGCAGGTCTGCGTGTCGGCCATATTCCCAATTCGCGCAATGTGCCGTTCGGAACATTGCTGCAGCCAAATGGCACGCTCAAACATCCCGGCGAATTGCGTCTTGTGTTTGAGGCCGCTGGCGTCGATTTGACAAAACCTGCGATCACCACCTGTGGATCAGGTGTGACCGCTGCAATCTTGAGCCTTGCGCTGGACCGGATCGGAGTAAAGCACGCGCTTTATGACGGAAGTTGGGCGGAATGGGGCATGTACGGAGACCTAAAGGTCGCAACTGGAGAAGCATGATGCTGAACAATCTGAGCCAACAATACCCTGACCCGATTATGCAGTTGATCACGTTGTGCCGCGCTGACACCCGTGACACCAAAATCGATCTTGGCGTTGGGGTCTACAAGGATGGCGATGGCAACACACCTGTCATGAAGGCCGTTCGCGCGGCTAGCAAGCAAGTATGGGACAATGAAACCACCAAAGTTTACACTGGCCTGCCGGGCGATCCTGCATTTGGCACAGCTATGCGGACGTTGGTTTTGGGCGATACCGTTGCAACAGACCGCGTCGCTGCGATTGCGACGCCAGGTGGCACGGGCGCTATTCGTCAAGCTTTTGAATTGGGGCGTTTGGCCAATCCGGATATGACCGTTTGGACGTCGAACCCAACATGGCCAAACCACTTGGCGATCTTGAAGTTTATGGGCATCCCAAACACCGAATACGCATACTTTGATGAAGTGTCCTGTACGGTTGATTTCGACGCGATGCTCGACAGCCTGAAGGGCGTCAAAGCGGGCGATATGGTATTGCTGCACGGTTGCTGTCACAACCCGACGGGTGCCAACCTGACTTTGGAACAGTTCGGCGTCGTTGCAGATTTGATCGCTGAAAAAGGCGCATTGGCGCTTGTCGATATTGCGTACCAAGGTTTTGGCGACGGTCTGGAAGAAGATGCAGCCCCAACACGTTTGTTGGCGTCTAAATTGCCAGAGATGCTGATTGCAGCGTCATGTTCCAAGAACTTCGGTGTGTACCGTGAGCGCACTGGCTGCTTGATGGCGATTTCTGAAGAGGCATCTATCACGCCGAAAACCCAAGCGAATATGAACTACCTTAACCGCGTTGCGTTTTCATTTCCGCCAGACCACGGCGCGCGTTTGGTGACCACTGTTTTGACGGATGAGACGCTGACAGAACAGTGGAAAACCGAATTGGAAGAGGTGCGCCTGAGCATGCTTGGTCTGCGCACACAGCTTGCTGATGAGCTGCGCCAGCGGACCAATTCAGACCGGTTTGATTTCATCGCGCAACACCGCGGCATGTTCTCACGTATCGGGGCCACGCCAGAAGAAGTGCTGAAAATGCGCGAAGACTTTGCGGTCTACATGGTCTCTGACAGCCGCATGAATATTGCGGGTTTGAACCCAACGACTGTGCCACTCTTGGCGGAAGCGATTGCAAAATCTTGTAAATAAGATCGCGTTGTTATTCTGCGAAAAGGGCCCTCATCTGAGGGCCCTTTTTGTTTTCTTGTGATTATTGCGCAGGTGTTGCGTTCGGGCGCGTCGGGCGCTTGCGGATGTACCAGTACCAAATGCGATAGGCTTCAAGCGCGATCAGTGGGCCGAAGTGGATGAGGGCGGCTTCTGGGCTTCTCCAGTTGTGCAGCGCGGCCCAGTGCAACAGCGTCAACACTGCCGCAGGGTAGGTCCACCGTTGTAGCGCTTTCCACTTGGTGCCCATCTTGCGCACAAAGTAGTCAAACGATGTGACCGCCAGCGGGATGAAGATGATAAACGCGATCCAGCCGGTCCAGATGTAGAACTTGGGAAGATCTGAGATAACGCGATCAAGTGAATTGAGTTTGAAGAAATAGAAGATCGTGTGCAAAGCCGCGTAGGCGAATGCGGCAACACCAAGATAGCGGCGGTTCTTTTTGAGCCAAATCGGGCCACGCCAACCGCGCAGAAGCAACGCCAAGGGTGTTGCCATCATAGCGACGATCAAAAAGCGCGCTGAAGCTTCACCAGATGTGTGAACAACCTTGCCGTAAATGCGGGAAGATTCCGAGGTGAGGATGTCGTTAAACATGAACATGGCTGGAATGGAGAAGAGCGCCCATATCCAATAGGGCGATAAAAATGAAAGTCGTTTCATAGCTGTGTCCGAGTTTTTGTTGCGCAATGGACGTTATGCGCATGGGGCGTTTGAAACCGTCGCGATTTCTCAAGAAAACTTAGCTGGATTGGATGATTTTCATCTGCGCATCAAACGCCCGCCACGTGATGGATGCTTTGTTGCCGGCAAAACCATGATAATGCGATTTCCCGCTAGAGTTTGGCAGGCCCGCCCAGATCTTTGCGAGGTTGTTCATGAAGGTGTGTCGCGGCATTTGTCCCGCTTGGAATTCGAACAGACCCGCTTCTGCCAACAGAATGTCAGACAGTGTGTCTTGGACTGTCGGGGTGAAAACTGTGTCCAGCGACAGGTCTTGTATGGCCACGAGCCGTTTGAGTGTTTTGGGGATGAACTGATAGCGCCCAATCGCGTGAGGTTGGCTCGGCGTTGCGTCGATCCACGCGTAGATATCTCTGAGCGTCATGGCGGTTGGGGGCTTTGAGGGTCTTATCGTGGCGCCGTGTTGCACAGCGTCATAGCCGTCGCGTCGCGATTCGGCTTGGCCGATAATGTATCGGATCTGTTCAACGGCCGTTCCCGCTAGTTGTCCGCGATGCATTGCGCGCCGCGCGGGTGTCATAACATGCGTTGGTGTCGGTGTGATCGCCATGCGCTGACTGGGAGCGCCCTTTGATGGAGCAACGCGGCGCGGCGGTAGGGGCGCAAAGAAGCCGATATTGGGTTCATCGGAAAACAAGCTTGGGTTTGCGACAGAGGCAAGGACGATCGGTTGTGTCTGGGCGCTGGTGACCAAGGGGCTACGGCTTTGGAGAAACAAGGACCCACGGCTATTGGCGTGCGGGTCAGAAGAGACGGGATGTGCGATGCACATAAACCCCAAGAATGCGCAGAGCGCGCTATGAATATGGGCCATTCTGACCTCCTTGCGATGTGCGGCACGTTCTTGTGCCATCCGCTGTCTTTGCAAGGAGTATCGGATCAATGTCTTTAAAATTGGTTGAGCCGTAGGCTGCGGCAGTCCCAAAAGCAAAAGGCCCGAACATTGCTGCTCGGGCCTTTCAATTACGATGTCAAAGGAGATTAGCCTTTGTAGAACTCAGGGTATGCTTCCATACCAAGCTCTGCTTTGTCGAGGCCGAGGATCTCAGCTTCTTCGGAGACGCGGATGCCGCCGAATGCTTTGAGGATCAACCAAACAACCAAGGATACGATGAACACGAAGGCGCCGATTACTACGATACCAACAAGTTGTGTACCGAAAGATGTTCCGTCGTTTGTGATTGGAACAGCCATTGTGCCCCATACACCAGCGATCAAGTGAACTGGGATCGCACCAACAACGTCATCGATCTTCAGTTTGTCGAGCAGTGGAACTGTGTAAACAACGATCACACCACCGATACCACCGATAACCAAAGCCATGAACAAGGACGGCATGAGTGGTTCAGCTGTGATAGACACGAGGCCAGCAAGAGCGCCGTTGAGAACCATTGTAAGGTCAACTTTGCCGTATGTGACTTGTGTGAGGATCAAAGCAACAACCGCGCCGGCAGCAGCCGCCATGTTTGTGTTTGCAAAGATGCGAGACACGTCGGTGATGTCGCCAACTGTACCAGCAGCCAATTGTGAGCCACCGTTGAAGCCGAACCAACCGAGCCACAAGATGAATGTACCCAATGTTGCGAGCGCCAAGTTGGAACCAGGCATTGGAACAGTTTTGCCATCTTTGTATTTGCCGAGGCGTGGGCCGAGGACGAGAGCACCTGCAAGTGCTGCGAAACCGCCAGCTGCGTGAACCAATGTGGAACCAGCAAAGTCAGAGAAGCCCATTTCAGACAAGAAGCCGCCGCCCCACTGCCAAGATGCTTCGATCGGGTAGATAACGCCGGTCAAGATCGCAGTGAAGATGAGGAATGGCCAAAGTTTGATGCGCTCAGCAAGTGTACCAGATACGATAGACGCTGTTGTCGCACAGAACATCAACTGGAAGAAGAAGTCAGATGCGCCAGATGCGTAATCAAGAGATGCGTCTGCAGCAGCAAGGCCAACTGGCTCAAGTGATGTGATGGCGAACCATGGTCCCATGATGCCTTCGATGACCCATTCGCCTGGGTACATGATGCCGTAGCCGATGAGCCAGTACATGATGGACGCAATTGCGAAGAGAGCGATGTTTTTAGTCAGCTGTGTTGTAACGTTTTTAGAACGTACGAGGCCAGCTTCGAGCATGGCAAAACCAGCTGCCATCCAGAACACCAAGAAGCCACCGATAAGGAAGAGCAACGTGGTAAAGATGTAAGGGTTGATGTCAGGAGTCGCGGCAGCGTCCTGAGCGAAGGCAACAGCAGGAAGCGCAGAGGCTGCCAGTGTGGCCGGGATGAGTTTGGTGAGTTTCATTTAGGAAGTCCCTTTTCGTCTCAATCTTGCGCGCTTAGATGGCGTCGTCGTTTGTTTCGCCGGTGCGGACGCGAACAGCGCCTTCCACGTCGAGTACAAAGATTTTGCCGTCGCCGATTTTGTCGGTTTTGGCTGTTGTCGCGATGGTGTCTACGACTTGTTCTGCCATGGCATCTGCCACAACAACTTCAAGTTTCACCTTCGGTACAAAGTTCACGGCGTATTCTGCGCCGCGGTAAATTTCTGTGTGACCAGACTGAGAGCCAAAGCCCTTCACTTCTGTCACCATCATCCCGCGCACACCAATGCTGGTGAGTGCTTCGCGAACTTCTTCAAGCTTGAATGGCTTGATTGCTGCGATAATTAGTTTCACGTTTTTCCCCTTCCGATTAGTCGGGTGCTGTCAGCTCAGACATGCACTGGCCAAGAAAGACGCCGATACGAAGTTTTGCACAAGCGAGTGTCCGCCCATTTGTGAGTCATAATTGGGCGCCTCTGCACAAAAAATATACAATTTAGGCGCTTTGATTAAAAATTAAGCACCAAATAAAGCCTGTATGCCGCTGCGATTCCCCTAAACATTCGACAGGGGGCTCTGTAGTGTGGGGCCAATCTATAAAAAACGATTGAGCGAGCGACATGGCAGGACAAGGTGGCACGGGCCGCGGCAGCGGTAAAAAACGTTTGGTAGCAGAGCGCCGATATCCGTCTGGCGCGCAGTCAAAGCCAAAAGCGAAACCAAAGACAAAGTCCAAACCCGCGACAGCAGCGCGCACGACTCGGCGACGTAAATCTGCGGTCAAACCATCATCAAATGTGTTTGTGCGTTTGTTTCGTGGCATTGTCGGCTGGGTGCTGCACCTCTTGTGGGTGATTTTCTCACGCGGCGCTTTGGCGTTTGCCGCCGTGCTGGGTCTCGCGGTTTTCTATATATATACGACATTGCCACCTTATTCAGAGCTGCTGGACGGGCGGGCGCGCGGATCGGTGACGTTGACAGATCGTGACGGGGCCGTGTTTGCGTGGCGCGGCGAACAGTTCGGCGGGCAGATCACGGCTGACACGGTGTCGCCCAATCTGAAGAACGCGATTATCGCGACGGAAGACAAGCGGTTCTACAGGCACTTTGGCGTGTCGCCGCGCGGTGTGGCCTCGGCCATTAAGATCAACTTGGCCGCGGGTCGGGGCGCCTTGTCAGGCAACGGCGGTTCCACGTTGACCCAGCAAACGGCCAAACTGTTGTGTCTTGGCGTGCCGTTTGATCCGAAGGCTTGGAAAAGCCAAACCGAATATGAAGCAGACTGTCGTCGGGGCAGTATGGCGCGCAAAATCAAAGAAGCCGTCTATGCGATCGCAATGGAAGTGCGCTACTCGAAGGGCGAGATCCTATCGATCTATATGAACCGCGCGTATTTGGGGTCGGGCTCTAACGGTTTTGAAGCGGCATCTCAGCGGTACTTTGGAAAATCTGCCGCACAAGTGAACGTGGCAGAAGCCGCGATGTTGGCGGGTCTTTTGAAAGCTCCAACACGCTATGCGCCGACGAATAATATTGAACGGTCCCGCGATCGCGCGGGCATCGTTTTGTTGTTGATGAACCAGCAGGGCTATATCACCGACGCACAGCGCGCAGACGCCAAGGAAAACCCTGCGGAGTTGTCAGATGCTGCACAAAAACGGGCAGGTGGCTATTACGCGGATTGGGTCATGGGCGCGGGGCCAGACTTTTTGACCCGTGAAACCACCGAAGACGTGGTGATCGAGACAACCTTTGATCCTCAAATCCAAACAGCTGCAGAGCAAGCTTTGACATGGGTCTTCGACAATAAAGTACGTGAAGGGTCAAAGGCCCAAGCGGCCATTGTTGTGATGAGTGCTGACGGTGCCGTGCGTGCCATGGTCGGTGGGCGAAAGCTGCGCGGCGTGTCAGGCGCGTTCAACCGCGCAACACAAGCCAAGCGACAGCCGGGATCCGCGTTCAAGCCGTTTGTCTTTGCAACCGCGCTTGATATGGGGTGGCGCTATGACAGTGCCATTGTTGACGAACCGATCACGGTCAACATCCCAGGATCGGGTCCATGGTCGCCGCAAAACTATGATCGCGAATTCCATGGCCCTGTGACACTCACTGACGCAATGAAGCACAGCTACAATATTCCTGCCGTAAAACTGGCGATGGATGTCGGGCTTGAAAACGTGCGCACCGTCGCTGAAATGTTCGGGATCGAAAGCGATCTCGCGCAAGGGCCTGCCTTGGCCTTGGGCGCGTCTGAGTCGACCCTGCTCGAGATGACAGGCGCCTATGCAGGGATTTTAAACGGCGGAACCTCTGTGACGCCATATGGTCTACGTTCCCTGCGCTTAAAAGGTTCTGCTGAAGAAGTCATGGGGCAAGACGGCGGATTGGGCGAACGTGTGATTACACCTGCGGCTGCCGAACAGCTCATCTATATGATGTACAACGTGGTGCAAGACGGCACGGGCAGGCGCGCGCGGCTGGACGGCGTCGAGGCTGCGGGCAAGACGGGTACCACCCAAGCGGCGCGTGATGCGTGGTTCTTAGGCTTCACTGCAGATTATGTTGCGGGCATCTGGATGGGGTATGACGACAACTCGCCTTTGACAGGGGTGACTGGTGGTGGGCTGCCAGCAGATATTTGGCACGAAACCATGCAACGTGTGCAGGCCACGCGCGCAGCCAATCCCTTGCCGATGTTGCGCCCCTCGGTTGCACCCAGTGTTTCTGCACAGACCGCACAGGGCCGGTCCAACAGCGCCAATCGCCGCGCCAATGATCAAATAAATAACGTATTGAACGATATTTTGAATTCTATCTTTGGCGGCAAAAACTAACTCGGTCGATCCGCCTAGGCACAAACAAAAACGGCGCGTCCTATATCAAGGGCGCGCCGTTTTAGGTTCGATTGGATTTAGCTGAGGGCTTATTTAAGACGCGCTGTCAGCGTGTCGATGTTGCCGCCCGCTTTGTCGAGCATCGCACCGATTTCAGCACGCTCAGACTTCAGCAAAGAAATGCCTTCGATTGTCAGGTCAATAAATTTGCCGGTTTTATCCGCGACGATGAAAGAGATCGCAAAAGGGGCTTCGCCGCGCAAAGTGGCTGTGCAGGAGACGTCATAGATAGAGCTAATCTTCTGTGTGCCTTTGACTTCGATTTTCCCGCCGATGAATTCGCGAAAGCGTGAGCCATATTTGCGCGCGATATAGCCTTGGAAGGCTTGGGTGAACGCACGCAGTTGCGCAGCGGACGCAGAGCGCGCGGGCGGGCCAAGCACCGAACGGGCGATGTTTGGCGTGTCAGCATAGCGCACCAAGACGTTTTCGAAATCGCGATACATGCTGGCTTCGGATTTTCCCGAATTGATGATCGTGTTGATGTCGTTCACAGTTTTTGTGATCAGCGCTTCAGCTTGCGCACTCGAAAACGCGAGCGCAGCTTGCGGAAGTGCGACGCTCAGTGCGAGGCCAGAAATCGCTCCGGTCAAAAACCGGCGACGTGTGGGGAACATGTTATTCATAAAAATCCTCGTAAATATCGTAAGAGGCATTGTCTGCAGACGTGCCGGCCTCTTGCGGAGCTGCCGCCCCAAGTTCGAAACGACGTCGATCGAGGTATGTGAGGCGCAGTTGAGCATAGCCGTCGGCGCTGTCGTAAATAATCGACTCGTAAATATCAGAGTAGCGATACCGCGTGTCGGCAATTTGCGCCACCTGCAGACCTGTAGCGGCCGTAGAAACGGCGGGATCCAGCACAGTGCCAAGCGGATCAAGCGCAAAATCTGCAATCAAGCCGACTGTGTCGCGCGTTGTTGAAGACCCGTAAACAGGCAAAACAAGATAAGCACCCTCGCCAAAGCCCCAAGTGTGCAAGGTTTCTCCAAAGTCACTGTCGCGTTCTTCTAGACCGATGTCAGAAGCCGGATCCAAAAGCCCTGCCAACCCAAGCGTCGCGTTCAGCGCGAACCGCGTCGTGTTGTGCAATGCGTCGCCCAACTTAAATTGCAGAATGTCGTTGATCACAACGCCCGGTAACCCAAGTGTATCCGATACGTTGCTCAGGCCTTTGCGCAACGGGTCTGGCACTACCGTCCCATAAGCTGTTGCCACGGGTTTGATCACGGCGCGATCAATTTCGACGTTCGCCTCGTAGGTTTTGCGGTTCACCGTCTCCAACGGGTCGTTCGGCCCTTGTGATGAGGAGGGCGCGCTACAGGCGGTCAACGTCAAAGCTGTGGCAATAAGAAGTGCAAAGTGTTTCACTGATCAAAATCCGATTAGGTGGGTCGCATGCCGGTAAGCTTAAGAGCGCGTTTACGTCAGATAGGTACGAATTGGTGAAAGCCCAATATTAATATGTCGTGAAATAAGCTGTTGTGACGCAGAATCAACAGTGTTCTATAAGATTGTACAGCTTTTGCAGCGGCTTCCCGCACAAAATGAAATCGTGAGCGAAAAATTGATGACGCAGGATAAAATTCGACAAGGCAAAGAAGAACTCGCGCAGGTGCGTAGCCGGTCACGCGGACTTTATATTGCCACCAGCCTCTTTTCAGTTTGTATCAATGCGCTGATGCTGACCGGTCCGTTGTTCATGTTGCAAGTCTATGATCGTGTGCTTGGCTCTGGGTCTGAGGCAACATTGGTTGCGTTGTTTGTGATCGTGGCATTTCTTTACTTGATGATGGGTCTGTTGGATGGCGTCCGCTCGCGGGTGCTCACGCGCATTGGCGCACGGTTTCAATCCGATCTTGAGCAACGTGTGTTCAGTGCCTCCATGCGCAAGTCGTCCACGGATCAAGCGCAGGTTGGCAAGGCCAGCCCCATGGACGACCTGTCCGCCATTCAAAGGTTTTTGGCATCCCCCGTGATGGCCGCAATATTTGACTTGCCGTTTGTGCCTTTGTTCCTCTTTGGGATTGCGTTGTTCCACCCATATTTGGGCGTTTTGGCTGTTGTGGGCGGCTTCGTATTGGTGCTTGTGACACTTTTGAACCGTGCAATGTCTAAGCATCCACAAAGTGTAGCCACCCGTGCCGAGGCTGCTGCAAGTCAAGTTGCGGGGCGCCTTGGTGCCGAAGCTGAAACTATTCGCGCCCTCGGGATGGAGCGCGCCGCCTATGAGCGCTGGTTTCAGATGCGCAAAGTGGCGATGAGCCGTGGTATTCGCGCCGCTGATCTGACGATGAGTTTTTCGGCGATGTCCAAGGCGCTGCGATTGTTTTTGCAATCGACGATGCTCGCGCTGGGCGCGTGGCTGGTGTTGCGCAATGAACTGTCCGCCGGCGCGATGATTGCCAGCTCCATTCTTCTTGGTCGCGCCTTGCAACCCATTGATCTACTTGTCGGACAGTGGAGCGCCGTACAACGTGCAAGCTTAGGTTGGTCTAATCTATCTGAGCTGTTGGGGACGGTTGGACCCGATCCAATTCCCACAGCCTTGCCGCGCCCTGCCGCGCGATTGAATGTTCAAAACTTAACTATACTTCCACCGGGGCAAGCGCAGGCCTCTTTGCGCATGGTCTCCTTTGCTGTCGAACCTGGTGAAGCGGTTGGTGTCATTGGTCCGTCTGGGTCGGGCAAATCAACATTGGCACGTGCACTTACCAGCGTTTGGCCCGCAACAGGCGGAAGCATTCGGCTGGATGGTGCAAAACTTGATCAATATGCCCCAGACGTTTTGGGCAGCTATATTGGATATCTGCCACAGCGCGTGCAGCTTTTTGATGGCACCATCGCCGAGAATATCGCCAAGCTGACATCGCAACCTGATGGGGCCGCCGTTGTGTCGGCTGCGCAAAAAGCAGATGCGCATGCGATGATCTTAGCCTTGCCCAAAGGGTATGACACGCAGGTGTCTTCCGCGGGTGGGTTGCTGTCAGGCGGGCAATTGCAGCGTATCGGGTTGGCACGCGCGTTTTATGGCGATCCTCTTTTGGTGATTTTGGACGAGCCCAATTCCAACCTCGACAATGACGGATCTGTTGCGCTCAACGCCTCAATTCGACGTCACAAAGAAGAGGGCGGAAGCGTCTTGATCATGGCGCACCGACCGTCTGCGATCCAAGAATGTGAAAAGCTTTTGGTGCTCGACCACGGCGCGCTGCGCGCTTTTGGACCACGTGATGCCGTACTTCAAGACATGGTCAAAAACAGTCGAGATATCATGCGAAAATCGGGCCCAGGAGGTGTGCAATGACCAATTCGCTTCCAGAAAAATCCGTAGCATCCAAAAGCGCAACCTCTGGACCTGACGATCTCGAAACGTCGTCCATGGCACACGAACCTTGGTCCGTGCGCGGCCCGTTGATCGTGGGATTGATATGCGTTGTCATGCTGTTTGGTGGCTTCGGCCTTTGGTCTGTCACAGCGCGCATCGACGGCGCCATCGTGGCGTCAGGACAAGTGCAGGTCGAACAAAACCGCCAAGTCGTCGCACACCGTGATGGCGGCGAAGTGTCTTCGGTTCAGGTCAATGAAGGTGAACTTGTCGAGGCGGGCCAGCTTTTGCTGCAAATCAGCGGCCGTGATCTCAAAAGAGAATTGGCCATCACCGAAGGGCAATTGTTTGAAATGATGTCCCGATCTGCGCGCCTGCAGGCGGAACGGGACGGAAATGACGCAATCGTTTTTGCGCCCGAACTTGTGCAAAGGGCGAAAACAGATGCTGACGTCGCACGCTTGGTCAAAGGGCAAAGTGACTTGTTCACGGCACGCACACTGACCGCGCAAAAAGAAATCGAGCAGCTGGAAAAACGCAAAGCGCAGATTGCGGCGCAGATTGCTGGATTTACCGCGCAACGGTCCGCGCTAGAGCAACAGTTGACCTTGATCGAAACGGATTTGGTCTCGCAAGAAACATTGTTGGAACGCGGTTTGACACAGCAAAGCCAAGTGAATGCGTTGCGGCGCGATCAAGTGGGTGTGTCAGGGCAAATCGGTGCTTTGACCGCATCGGTCGCCCAAGCCGAGTCGCAAGGCACCGAAACGGAACTGCAAATTCTCAAGCTCAGCTCTGATCGGCGCGAAAGCGCAATCACCCAATTGCGCGATATCCAAGCGAGCGAGCTGGAATTGCGCCAAAAACGTGAAGGCTTGCAAGATAAGTTGGAGCGTCTAGATGTCCGCGCCCCTTTGGCTGGCGTTGTGTATGACTTATCGGTGTTTGGGGCCGGCGCTGTGGTTACGCCGGCCGAACCATTGTTGTTTATCGTGCCACAAGATCGCCCCCTTATTGTAGCGGCGCGTGTCAGCCCTATCCACGTCGATAAAGTCTATCCAGGCCAACCCGTACGTTTGCGGTTTGCGACGTTTGACAGTCGCACCACGCCCGAAATTGAAGGCTCTGTGACAACCGTTTCTGCGGACGCTTTTTCTGATGATGCCACTGGGGCACGTTACTATTTGGCGGAAATTCACATTGATGAAGAGCAGCGCAACTTGCTGCCGGACGGATCCGTGCTAATTCCAGGTATGCCGGTGGAAACTTATATGTCGACGGGGGAGCGTTCGCCCTTGGCATATTTGACAAAACCACTAACTGATTACTTCGTACGCGCTTTCCGCGAAGACTGACCTGACCGCGACAAGGACAAAGATTATGACGCACTCAATCGAAGCAACACTGACCGAGCTCGGTCTTTCTCTTCCTGATGCACCTGCGCCTGCGGCGAATTATGTGCCCTTTGTTCAAGTGGGCAACTTGGTGCATGTTTCAGGTCAAATTTCGAGCGGCCCTGATGGCTTGATCACAGGCAAACTTGGCGCGGATCTCAGTGTGGAAGAAGGGGCCGCAGCTGCGCGCACCTGTGCATTGTCCCTTTTGGCGCAGGCAAAGGCTGCCACTGGCGGCGATCTGTCGAAAGTGAAACGCCTTGTGAAATTGGTCGGCTTCGTCAATTCGACAGCGGAGTTTACCGATCAGCCTAAGGTGATCAACGGGGCATCTGATTTGATGGTTGAAGTCATGGGCGACGCGGGTCGTCACGCGCGCTCTGCCGTTTCTGCGGTGTCTCTGCCTTTGGGCGTTGCTGTTGAAATCGAAGCGATCTTTGAATTGAACGCATGATGAACGCGCTTCCTGATGTGTTTTTGGATGCGCCGATTGCACATCGCGCATTGCACGATGAAGCCAATGGGCGTGCGGAAAACAATTTCGCGGCTATTGACGCGGCCATTGAAGCGGGCTTTGGGATCGAGATCGACATTCAGCAAAGCAAAGATGGTCAGGCCATGGTGTTTCATGACTACCATTTGGACCGCCTTACCGAAGCGACGGGACCCTTTGCCCAGCACACGCTTGAAGATCTGCGCCGCGTGCGGTTTCGGTCGGGTGAGATTGGCGTGCCGACCTTGGCTGAGGTCTTGGACCGCGTGGCCGGACGCGCGCCCTTGTTGATCGAGATTAAGGATCAAGACGGGATCATGGGGCCGAACGTTGGTGCGCTTGAACGCGAAGTTGCGCGGGTGCTTGAAAACTACACCGGCCCTGTTGCTGTGATGTCTTTCAATCCACACGCGGTGGCGGTCATGGCCGAGGTTGCGCCAAAAATCCCGCGCGGACTGACGACCTGTGGGTACCCCGCGAAAGACTGGCCGTTGCTTGCCGAACCCACGCGTGAACGCCTGCGCCAGATCCCAGATTTTGATCGGGTGGGCGCATGTTTTGTGTCGCATCAATGGACGGACCTCGCGTCTGAGCGGGTGGCTGAACTGAAAGCCGCCGGTGCCCGTATTTTATGCTGGACCATTCGATCTGCTGCAGAAGCGGCCGAGGCGGCGCGTTATGCCGAAAATATTACATTTGAAGGGTTTGAGCCTGCTTGACCTTCGGCTGAGACAGCGCAGGTAATGGGCGCAGGAGTGCGCGATGAGTGATCAGATTGAAATCTTTGTCAGCGGCAGCATCGCTGAGTTTGACCCAAGCGATTGGGATGCTTGTGCTGTGCGGTACGGCGACACGTCAGATCGCCCTCTAGACCCTTTTACCACGCATCGGTTTTTGACGGCTTTGGAAGTGTCTGGATCTGTTGGTCCGGGCACGGGGTGGGCGCCACGGTACTTGGGCGCGCGCCAGAATGGTCAATTGATCGCGGTTGCGCCCCTCTATGCCAAAGGACATTCGCAAGGCGAGTATGTTTTCGACTTTGCTTGGGCACAGGCCTATGAAAACGCGGGTGGTGACTACTATCCGAAACTTCAAGTCGCTGTGCCTTTCACACCTGCAACAGGGCGTAGATTTTTGTGCCGCGAAGGTTTCGATGCCGTTGGGCAGGCGGCCTTGGTTCAGGGCATGGTGCATGTGGCCTCTGAGCAAAACCTATCGTCTGTTCACGTCACTTTTTGCACTGAAGCAGAGGCGACCGCTGGACGCGAAATGGGAATGATGCACCGGATTGGCCAACAGTTTCATTGGGAAAACGACGGCTATCCTGACTTTGATGCCTTCGTGGCCAAGCTGTCGTCGCGCAAGCGTAAAGCCATACGCAAAGAGCGGACGCAGGCACAGAGTTTTGGGGGCGACATCGTTACGCTAACAGGCGATGCCATTCAGCCTGCGCATTGGGATGCCTTTTGGCAGTTCTATCAAAACACAGGCGCACGCAAATGGGGGACGCCCTATTTGACGCGAGCGTTTTTTGACTGCGTTCAAGACACCATGCGCGATGACGTGCTGTTGGTTCTGGCAATGCGTGATGGCGTTGCGGTTGCTGGGGCGCTGAACTTTATTGGCGGCGAAACTTTGTTTGGGCGGTACTGGGGCTGCACAGAACATCATCCCTGTTTGCATTTCGAGCTGTGTTATTATCAAGCGATTGACTACGCGATTGCGCATGGGATGGCGCGCGTCGAAGCCGGCGCACAGGGCGAGCACAAGTTGGCGCGTGGGTATTTGCCGACCACCACGCATTCATTGCATTGGATTGCCGACGCAGGATTTGCGCGCGCTGTGGAAGATTTTTTGAAATCAGAGCGTCGCGCGGTGGATCAAGATACTGAAATTTTGACAAGCTATGGTCCGTTTAAGCGCGGGACTGGAGGCGGGGATCATGACTGACGTGAACGCGCCACACCCGTATTCCACGCAAATGCCAGAAGGATGGGCGCTGTCGCCAGACGGGCGTCGTCTGATCAAGACGTTTCAGTTTCCCGACTTTATGGCTGCGATTGGTTGGATGTCGCAGGTTGCGAAAGTGTCTGAAGAAATGAATCACCATCCAGATTGGCGCAACGTGTATCGTCGCGTTGACGTAAAATTAACGACCCATGATGTGGGTGGACTGACGTCATTGGATATCATATTGGCACAGAAAATGAATGAGGCAGCGGGTCATGTTTGAACAAATTCTCTCTTACAAAATCTATGGCGATTCCACTTTGGCAGACGTTTTGACGTTTGATTTTTTGATCAGCTTTGGCGGGTCGATCTTAGGTGCCGTCTTAATGCTTTTGTTCGGCTGGCTTTTGTCACGCTGGGCGTCAAGCAGGGTCCGCGCGATTGGCCAGCGGTTCGAAGCACTGGACGACACGCTTTTTAACTTTATGGGCAACCTTCTGCGCTACGCGATTTTGGCGTTTACAGTTCTGTTTGTGCTCGACACCTTTGGTATTCAAACCACATCCATTGTCGCGCTGATTGGTGCGGCTGGTTTGGCGATTGGTCTCGCGCTTCAGGGGACGTTGTCGAATGTAGCATCAGGTGTGATGATCGTTTTCTTCCGGCCCTTTAAAATCGGTGATTTCGTTGAAATCGCTGGCGTATCGGGCACCGTGAAAGACATCACATTGAACTTTACCGTGCTTGCAGATGTATCCAACGTCCAAATTATTGTGCCCAATGCGCAGACATGGGGCAATATCATCACCAACTATTCAATCAATAATATTCGCCGTGCTGAGTGGATTTTCAGCGTGGCATACGACGCCAATCTTAAAGACGCAGAGGACACCATTCGCAAATTTATCATGGCGGATTCTCGGTCTATGTCAGACCCAGAGCCGTTTATTCAGGTGAATAACCTAGGCGATTTCTCGGTGGATTTCTTGGTGCGTGTTTGGGTGCCGTCCTCTCAGTATTTCCAATATCAAGCGGATATGAAGCGCGGTGTGAAAGAAGCCTTGGATGCCGCAGGTGTCGAAATTCCCTTTCCGCCGCGGGCTATGATTGGCACGGCTGGATAACAAAAAACGCCCGAAGAAAACTTCGGGCGTTTTTGATTGGCAGAGCTTGTTTGGCTTACAGGGCGTCCACAATGCTTTCGCCAGCTGAGATGTTGCACTCACCTGCATTGTCTTCGACTTGAAGAACCGTCACCACGCCGTCTTCTGCAACCAAGGCATAGCGTTTTGAGCGATCAATCAGGCCCGCTGGTGGCGCGGAAAAATTAAGGCCCAGCGCTTTTGTAAGGCTTGAATCTGCATCGCCGAGCATCGCAATACCTGCCGCAGATGCGCCGGTAGATTCGCCCCAAGCACCCATTACAAATGGGTCATTGGCTGATACGCAGATTACTTCGTCGACGCCCTTGGCAGCCAAAGCGTCACCTGTGCGAATAAAGCTTGGTACGTGTGCAGTTGAGCAAACGCCAGTGTAAGCACCTGGAAGACCAAAGATTACGACCTTACGGCCTGCTGTTTTAGATGCAAGATCAACAGCTTCGGGGCCGTTTTCGCCCATTTTAAGCAATGAAGCTTGTGGAAGTTTGTCACCAACTGAGATGGTCATAGTGCGTCCTCTAACCGTTTTCATTTTATACGTAACGATATAGGGTCGATACAAAGATAAACCAGACGAGAAACGACATGAGCCACTATATTGTTATCGGTGCTGGCCAAGCTGGCCAATCCATTGTCACCACGTTGCGGGGACAGGGGTTTGACGGGAAAATTACCTTGATTGGCGATGAGCCTGCGATCCCGTATCAGCGTCCGCCATTGTCGAAAGCCTATTTGCTTGGCAGCATGGAGTTGGAACGTCTGTATTTGCGCCCTGCGTCGTATTATGCGGATGAGAACATCGATCTGCGCACGTCTGCTGAAGTGACAGCCATTGATGCGGCGGCCAAAACCGTGAGCCTGCGTTCGGTTGATGGTGTTGACGAGACCCTCAGCTATGATGCGTTGGCTTTGAGCACGGGATCGGCGCCGCGGCGCTTGCCTGCTAAAATTGGCGGCGACTTGGACGGTGTTTACACGATGCGCACGCTGGCTGACGCGGATGCGATTGCGCCTGAGTTCAAAGAAGGTGCGTCTGTGTTGATCGTTGGCGGCGGCTATATCGGTCTTGAAGCGGCAGCGGTCGCGGCGAAAAAGGGCCTCAAAGTGACGCTTGTGGAAATGTCTGAACGCATCTTGCAACGTGTTGCATCGAAGGAAACATCCGACTATTTCCGCGCGCTCCACGAAAGTCATGGTGTACGCATTCTCGAAGGCGTTGGCCTGAATCAGCTGACAGGCGATGCACGTGTCACGGGCGCGGAATTGTCTGATGGCAGCTCTTTGGACGTGGATTTCGTGATTGTGGGTGTTGGCATTATTCCTGGCACTGAACTGGCCGAAGCGGCGGGGCTTGCGATCGACAACGGTATCAAAACCGATCTTTTCGCGCGCACATCCGATCCATCAATTTACGCCGCTGGCGATTGTGCCTCCTTCCCACAAGATGGCGCGCAGGTGCGCCTTGAGAGTGTCGGAAACGCGATTGATCAAGGTGCTATTGTTGCGAAAAACATGTTGGGCCAAGACGTTGCCTACGCGCCCAAGCCGTGGTTCTGGTCCGATCAATACGACGTGAAACTGCAAATCGCGGGTCTGTCCACAGGGCATGATCAGGTGGTTATCCGCGATGGTGGCGCTGTGCGGTCGCATTGGTACTATAAAGACGGCCAACTGATTGCGATTGACGCAATGGGCGACCCACGTGGTTACATGGTGGCCAAGCGTTTGATTGAAAGCGGTAAAACAGCTGACCCAGAAGTGGTTGCTGATCCTGAGTCAGACCTAAAAGTGTTGCTGAAAGCCTGATGCGGATTATTGCCGGCACTTATCGCGGCATCGCACTGACCTCGGTGGGGAAAGGCGATGCGGGCGCTCACTTGCGGCCCACCACGGATCGAGTGCGCGAAAGCCTGTTCAATGTGCTGGCGGGCGGCAAATTCGGCGACGCGCTGACGGATGCCCGCACGCTCGATTTGTTTGCTGGCACCGGCGCGTTGGGGCTTGAGGCGCTGTCGCGCGCAGGCGAATGTGCGACATTTGTCGATGACGGGCGCAAAGCGCAAAGCCTGATCGAAGAGAATATTCGGATCTGCAAAGCTCAAAAGCAAAGCAAGCTCATGCGTGTCGATGCGACGCGTCTGCCGATGAACCCTGATGCCCCTTACGATCTTATTTTTCTCGATCCGCCCTATGCGCAGGGACTAGGCGAAAAGGCGATTGCGGCCGCGATTGCTGGCAACTGGCTGACAACGCGCGCCTTGGTGGTCTGGGAAGAGTCTGCGCCCATTGTTGTCCCTGACGCGCTGACCTTGTTGGACACACGCAAATATGGCGACACGAAAATCAATTTTCTGGAGCCAAAATGACGCCCCCAAAACTTGTGATCTTTGACTGCGACGGTGTGCTTGTGGACAGCGAGCCGACCACTTTGACATTGCTAAGAAACGAGTTTGAATACTACGGGTTGCCATTGACCGCAGCCGAGGTCGACCGCGATTACATTGGTGTCGCGATGGCTGACATAGCCGTTAAGGCGCGTGCGAATGGTGCGACCCTTCCCGAGGACTGGGTGGTGAGTATCTATGCCAAAATGTTTGAGCGGCTTAGAAAAGGCGTTCCATTGATTGCAGGCATCGAGGCGGCACTTGATGCCTTGGATGCTGCCGGAATTCCATATGCGGTTGGATCAAACGGTCCAATGGCGAAAATGGATATCACCCTTGGCGCACACCCCGCGCTGCTTGAACGGCTTAAAGGGCGTATTTTCTCTGCCCACGATTGCAAAGCTGGCAAACCTGATCCTGAGTTGTTTCTCAAAGCGGCCGCGTTCATGAACGTCGCGCCGGAAGCTTGCGTTGTCGTCGATGACAGTGTCGCGGGGGCGACGGCAGGGGTGCGCGCAGGCATGCGAACTTTGGGATTCGACACCCAAGGGGATGGGGCGCATTTGATTGCTGTTGGAGCAGAGCATCTATCGCACATGGACGACCTGCCTGCGCGCATCGGGCTATAAGCACAAGACCTGTCCACGCCCTACGAAGCAGTTGGCAAACTGGATCGTTCCGCGTTCTGACTTTTGGATCTGAATGTTGCCGGATATTCCAAATCAAGCTCTAGCGATTGCGTCAAAGGGTAACGGACAGTTTTCGCTAAATTGGCGATATTTTCGTCACCAACCTGTCTATTGCGACAACTGCCCTTAACGCCTCGAATCACCTAACAATCTAGAATACATTTTAACAAAACCCCTTGAGAGATTTATGAAACTTGCGCGCCTCACGAATTACCCTGTCAAAAGTTTGACGGGTCATGACCTCGCGATGGCGCAGCTGGGAGCACGCGGCATTGAGGACGATCGGCGATGGGCCGTTGTCTACAATTCGGGCATCGCCGCCACGCGACGCGAGCTGCCTGCCTTGGCCAAACTACACGCCGTATCCACTGATGTAGGTATCAGCCTGTCTTTCGATGGTGAGCGCATTGACGTGCCTTGGCCAACAGGGGCCACATCACGTGCCTTCGTATTCTCCACTGAAATCAAAGATGTACAGGACGCGGGCAACTATGCTTCGCATTTCTTGTCATCGGCGTTGGAGCACGAAGTGCGCCTGGTCTATATGCCAGATAGCTGTCGCCGCGTTGTGTCGCCCGCCTATACAGATGGCTCGCATGTGACGGGTTTCTCGGATGGGTTTCCTATTCTCATCACGTCGATGCCATCGCTTTTGGCACTGAACGCCGAACTCGCATCTCCTGTCGAAATGCGGCGGTTTCGCCCCAATATTATGATTGATGGCGATTTCGAACCTTGGGATGAAGACGAATGGCGGCTGATCCGCATCGGATCTGCGGTTTTGCGCATTGTGAAACCCTGTGACCGCTGCATCATGGTCACCCAAGATCCGCTGACGGGGGAACAAACCGACCAGCGCGAACCCCTTATGACCTTGCGCCGCTTGCACCGCGCTTCGAACGGGAAAATAATTTTCGGCCAAAACGCCGTTGTCGAAGTTCAAGGCGCGATGAAACTGGGTGATACCGTCGAGGTTCTCGAACGTGGTCCATCAAACTTGATCTAGAGCTTTTAACCGCGTTTTAAGTTTCTCGCGCGATCATATTTGCATGAGATATTTTTTGCGTGCGATATGTGTCTGTATGGGACTGTTTGGGTTGAGTGGCTGCGCCGTGGACACGCCAGCTTTGGCGTTTTCCGACTCTCACACCCAAGTCGTCAAAATTGGTGGCAATACATTCAGAGTTTTCACAGAAATATATGGCGATGGCATTGAGGTCCATCGCACCAATTTTGTGTTCCCACCGCCATCAAGATCGCTGATCGCACAACAAGCGATGCGTGCCATGGTGCAAGCCTCTGGGTGCGACGTCAAACGCGGATCTTTGGTCGGTGACCAAGCTTTGATCAAAGCCGAACTGACCTGTAGCCCATTTTAAACTAACGCTTCCAAAACTGCGCGCGCCGAATTTGACCTTGGGCGCCAAAGTCCCCGATCCATTGCCTCAAGCAAGCGCTCCGCGATCTCTTTGAGGGCTGGTTCATTGTGGTCCTCGATGAAATCGCGCGTGTCATCGTCTTCAATGAATGCAGCGTGCACCATATCAAAGTGGTGGTCCTTGACAGCGTGGGTTGTGGCTGAAAAAGCGAACAAATAATCGACTGTCGCCGCAATTTCAAACGCGCCCTTGTATCCGTGGCGCTTCACCCCGTCGATCCATTTTGGGTTCACAACGCGGGACCGCACCACGCGTCCAATTTCTTCGTCCAATGTTCGAATAACGGGGCGCTCGGGCCGGGAATGGTCGTTGTGATATATCGGGCGATCTTGTCCTTGCAGCCGCGCCACAGCTGCAGCCGCCCCCCCTTCAAACTGGTAGTAATCGTCGCTGTCCAATAAATCGTGTTCTCGGTTGTCTTGGTTGTGAACGATGGCTTCGACTTGTCCCAAGCGCGCCTCAAACCCGCTGCGATCTTTCACACCCTCGCGTCCCGCGCCATACGCGTATCCGCCCCATTCCAAGTAGGCCTCACCCAAGTCGTCACGGCCTTGCCAAAGGCGCTCATCAATCATCGCTTGCAGGCCTGCGCCATAAGCGCCCGGTTTCGAGCCAAACACCCGCGCCGTGCTTTCGCCGTCGCGTGCGCGTGCGGCCGCTGGGTTTTGCTCTGCACTTTCGTCAAGCTCTTGAATAGCGCGGGCGGCACTATCAACCAATGCGATCAATTGCGGAAAAGCATCACGGAAAAATCCGGAAACGCGCAATGTGACATCGACACGTGGCCGACCAAGAACGCCCATCGGCAAAATCTCGAAGCCTGTCACGCGCCGTGACATTTGATCCCATTTTGGTTTCACCCCCATAAGGGCCAATGCCTGCGCAATGTCGTCGCCGCCGGTGCGCATATTGGCGGTTCCCCACGCCGTGACCAACATTGCCGTTGGCCAATCGCCATGATCTTGTAAGTGTCGTTCGATCAAAAGGTTGGCCGATTTCCAGCCCAGCTTCCACGCGGTTTGTGTCGGCACAGCGCGCGCATCAACCGAGAAAAAGTTACGCCCTGTCGGCAAAACGTCCATGCGCCCACGGGTAGGTGCGCCACTTGGCCCCGCAGGCACAAACCGCCCCGATAGCCCCTTAAGAAGCCCGTGCATTTCGGCGGGCCCGCAAGCTTGCACGGTGGGCAAAACCGTGCTGCGCAGATGATCCAAAACAGCTTGAGACGCTGGGCCAGCGGCTTTTAGGTCGTTGTCCAGCGCATGCGCTGCAAACAATTCAAGCCGCTCAACAGCGTCGCCCGCACTGCGCCACGTTCCAGTATCGATGTCTGCCAATTCATGTGGTTTAGGCGCGGTCCAATTTTCAGCCATGTCACAATCCAACGGATCAAACCCGAGGCCAAAATCGTCCGCCAATGCGCGTACGAAAGAAGCGTCGCGACCTGTGCCGTCACCACGGGGCACACGCACCAAAGCCAAAGCAAGGTCGCGTGCCAAACGGCCTGTCGGGGCTGCGCCAAAGATGTGCAAACCATCACGAATTTGTGCCTCTTTCAACTCACACAAATAGGCGTCAAGCTTGGCCAGATCGCCCTCTTCATCCCCCGTCATACCGACGTCTCGGTCCAGCCCTGTGACCGATGACATAGACAGGATTTCTTTGCGCAAAGTTGCAATTCGGCGCGGGTCAACGCCTGCGGCCTCGAAATATTCGTCCACCAAGGCCTCTAAGTCGCGCAGCGGTCCGTAGGTTTCTGCGCGTGTAAGCGGCGGTGTCAGGTGATCGATGATCACGGCCTGAGCACGACGCTTGGCCTGCGTGCCTTCACCCGGATCATTGACAATAAACGGATAGAGGTGCGGCATCGGCCCCATCACGGCTTCGGGCATGCAGGTTTCGGACAATGACGTCGCTTTTCCGGGCAGCCATTCAAGATTGCCGTGCTTGCCCATATGCACCAAAGCATGGGCGCCAAAGGCATGGCGCAGATAGAAATAGAAGGCCAGATAGTTGTGCGGCGGCACCAAATCAGGTGCGTGATAGGTCTCGGTCGGATCGATATTATAGCCGCGCGCGGGCTGGATGCCGACGACGACATTGCCGTAGCTCAACACCGATAATGCAAATGCATCGTCCGCAAAAAACGGATCTTGCTCGGGGCTCCCCCAGCGTTCTTCGATTTGATCTCGCACCACTTGCGGCAGAGCATCATAGCTTTGTTTGTAGTCCGCCAAACTGAGGCGCGCGCCGCCCGTGCGTTGCGTGCGATCCGTAAGCCAGTTGGTCGGCCCAGCAAGAATCGCCTGCATCAATGCATCGCTATCATCGGGGATGTTCTTGACCGAATAGCCCGCAGATTTGAGCGTGTTAAGCGTGCCCACAGTGGCCGCTGGTGTGTCCAAGCCAACGCCATTGGCCAGGCGCCCATCTTTGTTCGGGTAGTTGGCGAGGATCAATGCAACCTTGCGGTCTGCCGTTTGAGCGTCGCGGAGTTTGCACCAGTTCTTTGTCAGATCCGCAACAAAATCGATGCGGCTTTCGTTGGCGACATAGGTCGCGATGGGGCATTGGGTATCTGTATCGAAATAGGCCTCGCCCTTGAAGGACACAGCGCGGGTCAAGACACGCCCGTCCACTTCCGGAAGGGCTACATTCATCGCGATATCGCGGGCGGTTAGACCTGTGGTGCCTGTCGCCCAAGCCTCTTCGGATGAGGATGACAAGACCACCTGAAAAACCGGCGCGCCATTGGCAAAATCAGCCGCTAGTGGGTTTGACCCACCCGTGCCTTCAGGGGTGCCGACCGCAAAAGACGTGCAGTTCTGGATCACACTGGGTGGGGCGTCTTGAAAGAGGGTTTCGAGCGTTGCCACCGAGATGGGATCTTTGAGTGAAGCCACAAAGACAGGCATTGGGTTGAGGCCGCGTTTCAATAGGCTTGTGACCAAGTCGTTGATCGGGGAAAGGCCCGCGCCTTGGACCAGCGCGCGGTAAAACACGATGGGGACGACGGGGGCACCTGCTGTCCAATCGGCTTTGATTGTGTCGAGATCTGTGAGGCCTTGGTTTGGCCAATAGAGGCCTGAGCGCAACAAGGGTTTGGCCGGTTCTGGAAGGTCAGCATCGTCCAGCATTGCCTGTGCATAGCGCAAGAAATTGCGGGCATTGTCTGCGCCGCCTTCGGTCAAATAGGACCAAAGCGCGTGATAATGTTCTGACGATACAGTGGACAGAGCGGCAAGTTCTGCATCCGGTTTGTCGTCACCGGGCAAAAGCACCAGGGGCACACCTGCGTCGTGCAGACGCGCGGCATATTGTTCGACGCCGTACTTCCAATAGCCCGTGCCGCCCAAAACTCGTGCAATGACCATCCGCGATTTCGATGCGCAATCGTCCAAATGCAAATCGACTGACATCGGGTGGCGTAGATGCATCATCGAGGCCAAGCGCAAGGAAGGCGCGTTTGCCAAGCCCCGACGCGCATCCGAGAGAAGCGCAAGTTCGGTATCGGCGGCGGAAATCACCACGATATCGGCAGGGGTTTGGCTCAGATCAACAGCTTCGGTGCCATCATCAACAGAACCAGCGGTGGCAGCAAGAAGGTGCATGAACAGCGTCCTTTGTCGTATTCTCTTGTTTCGTGACGCGCTTTGCGGCATCAGCGGGGCAAACCAAAGAGGCATCCCCATGGATTACGGTAAAACTGGAGCACCCAAAGTGCGTAAAAACTCACCAAAGCACAATGAGCATAACGCCAAGGGGACTGCAAAGAACCCATTCAGCGTCAAAGAAACCAAGGCCGAGCTTTTGGCACGGATGAAGGCCGCAGCTGAGGCTAAGAAAGCCAAATAGTTAGCGAAGCGTCTTTTGCATGAAGACGCTTACGCCATTGTCTTCATAGCTGCCAAACGCGCCTGAACGGACAAAGCCAAAGCGTTCGTACAGGCGCACGGCCGCTTCCAATTCATCACCAGTTTCCAGTTTGAGAGACGTGAGCCCTTCTGATTTGGCCATGTCTTCAATCGCGCGCATGATTGCGGCTGCGATGCCTTTGCCACGACCATTTGTGGAGGTGAACATTGATTTCACTTCGCCATATTTCTCGGCCGCGTGGATTTTGAACGCCCCAACACCCAGCACTTGATCGCCGTCTCGGGCGATAAAAAACCGAATGTCGTCTGCGGTTAAGGCGGTGGTGTCCAACGCGTGGTTGTGTTCTTCGGCGTAGATTTCCGCTTGCAAGGCCTGCGCCTCGGCCAAAAGGGCCGAGGGCTGGGGATCAAGCGGGTTGCCAAGTTCAACGATGATCATGGGGCGTTCCTAGGCACAAAGCGCGGTTTCAATGGCGGCACGGTCAAGGCCGGTTTGCCCAATCACCACCAGCCGTGTTTCGCGCGGGGCGTCGCCAAACGGTTGGTCGAAATAGTGATCAACACGTGGGCCAACAGCTTGCACGGTCAAACGCATGGGCTTGCCTGCGACGGCAACGAAGCCTTTGAGACGCAAAATGCCGTGGGCTTTGATGACGTCGGAAATTTGAGCCGCAAAGGCTTTGGGATCGGCAATTTCACCCCGTCCGACAATGAAGCTTTCGAAGGCGTCATGATCGTGGTCGTGATGATGGTGATGGTCGCTGTCATGATCGTCCGCGTGATGGACGTGGTCATCATCGTGATCATGGTGGTGGTGATGCACTTCGTGGCGGCTGGCCAAATCGTCTTCTGCGCCGATGCCTTGGCCCAGCAGCACGTCGACAGGCAAAACACCGTGTGACGCGCGCACAACCTGCACGCCGCCGCGTGCTTCGCCAGCCAGTTTGGCAACCAAGGCGTCCGCCTCTGTGTCGCCCAAAAGGTCGGCTTTGTTGACCACAATCATATCGGCACAGGCGATCTGATCTTCGAACAATTCGGACAAAGGCGTCTCGTGATCGAGGTTTTCGTCCAACTTGCGTTGGGCATCAACAGCGGCGACATTGTGGGCAAACACGCCCTCGTTCACAGCTTTGCCGTCGACCACAGTGACAACGCCATCAACGGTGACGCGGGTCGAAATTTCGGGCCAGTTGAAGGCGCGAACCAAAGGCTGTGGCAACGCCAGACCAGAGGTTTCAATCACGATGTGATCCGGCGCGTTTTCACGCTCCAAAAGTTTTTCCATCGTTGGAATGAAATCGTCTGCAACGGTGCAACAGATACAGCCGTTTGACAGTTCCATGATATCGTCTTCGGTGCAGGTCTCGTCCCCGCAACCTTTCAAAATGTCGCCGTCGACACCCAGATCGCCAAACTCATTGATGATCAAGGCGATGCGTTTGCCGTTGGCGTTGGCCAACATGTGGCGAATCAACGTGGTTTTGCCAGCGCCCAAAAATCCGGTGACGACTGTGGCAGGTATCTTGGCAGGCATGGGTTTCTCCGATACTTCATTCGTATGTCTTGTGGCGCAAATCTGCGCGAAAGGAAAGTTATGGTGGCCACCCTCTCTGTATGCATCAGCTGTGACGGCGGAACGGCTTTGGCGGACGCTGTGTCCGAATTTCATGCCGTGAACCGCGTGGACTGTATGAATGTCTGTACGCGGCCTGCCTGTCTAAGCGTCAGAGACGCGGGAAAGATGGCCTATTTGTTTGGCGATGTCAGCGCAGATATGGCGCAAGAAGTGCGCGCCTTGCTGGGCCTGTATCGTGATGCAGAAACGGGCGAAATTGAAGACGCCCGCTCCTTAGGATCTTTGCGGCATTGCTTGATTGGCCGCGTGCCCGCTTAGGCGCTGCGTGTCCAAAAGTAGGAACACAACCACCCCAGCAAGACCCAGCCAGCAGCCGCGGAACCGAGGCTGAGCGTCGCAAATTCTGCGGCAAGCTCAGGCGGTGCAACCCCCCAAAACGTATCAAGCTGCGGGGCTCCGATGATCTGCGGGATCGCCAAAAAGGCTACACCCAAAAGCGCGATAGGCCCTTTTCCAAAGGCAATAAGCCACAACCCAACGGCGGAGGACAGCAACGTCCCAAGCCACCAAGCCTGTCTTGGGGCAAGTTCGGCGCCGATCGTTCCAGGCAGTTCTGGCGGCAGGCCAACCGCGGGCGCGAGTTGAATCGCCACAAATCCTGCGAGGCCCCAAATGATACCCTGTCGCGGTGTGACCGTTGTGAGACCGCGCATTTCAGCGAGGGCCATGAGCCCGACCAAAATCAAACCGTATCCCATGTAGGTTACGATATTGAATGACACGGTCATGGAATGGCGAAACCAGTCCGACCCGATCCCGATCGCAGTTCGATCCGATGTGGATGTTCCGTTGAGGATAAAGTGGATTTTTTCACCACTTTCATACAGCTCGCCTTCAAGCAGGGTTGGGATCACGAAATAAAATTGGAGCAGGGCGGCAATCAGCCCAGCACCAAACCCAGCGAACAAAGCACTGGATAGCATTCTACGTTGCATGAAATGTGATCAGCTTAGTGGCAGGGAAATGCCATAGCGTGGCGTTGGTCGTGCGCCGCGTCATGCAAAACAGTTGCTTGCGCCATGCCGGACAAGCCCAAAAGTGCGACACCCAATACCATGGCGAAAATCACTGGCAGTGTTTTGGATTCGGTCGTTGAAAGTGTTTGCGTCGTCATAAGTCTATCTCCTGTCCCGTCATCCCCGACGGGTGTGGGTTGCATCACACCATGGCTGGTCTCCTGGCTTGCGGGTCAATGTGCGCTCGCCGCCTTCCCAAACCCGAAGGTTCAGTGGCGTTATGGCGTGCACTCACCGCATACAGTCGCGGGGGCGGCTGTGGATTTGAGCCCCGACTTGGGTCACTCTAACCACATTCCCATTTCTCCCCTGCACGCTTAGCGTGACGATAGGGGAACCATAGTCCGCCTATTTGGCGCAAGGGGCCCCCTTGGGTCAAGGCGATTCCCATTTTACTTTTGACCTCAACGGCTGTGTGTTACATGGCTGCCGCAATATATTGTGGATAACTCAGGCCTGAGCCCCATATTTCGACTCTAATCAGTTGACAGACGTGCGTAGGCTTATGACACTTTTTTAGCAGATAGAATCAAACAAGGCTTTTCGTGCGTTTCAACCGACTCCGTCTCAATGGCTTCAAAAGCTTTGTGGATCCCACCGATCTTGTGATCGCTGAGGGCCTGACAGGTGTGGTTGGACCAAACGGGTGTGGTAAATCGAATTTGCTCGAAGCTTTGCGTTGGGTCATGGGGGAAAATCGCCCCAAGGCAATGCGTGGCGGCGGCATGGAAGATGTGATCTTTGCGGGTGCGTCCTCACGCCCAGCACGCAACTTTGCCGAAGTGGCGCTGACCATCGATAACACTGAACGTCTCGCGCCTGCTGGTTTCAATGAGGCCGACACAGTTGAAATCACCCGTCGCATCACCCGCGACGCTGGCTCTGCCTATAAGGTGAACGCCAAAGATGTGCGTGCACGTGATGTGTCTATGCTGTTTGCCGACGCGTCGACCGGTGCACATTCGCCTGCTCTTGTACGTCAGGGGCAAATCTCTGAATTGATCAACGCCAAACCCAAAGCGCGTCGGCGCATTTTGGAAGAAGCTGCGGGCATTTCGGGGCTGTACCAACGTCGCCACGAGGCGGAGTTGAAGCTTAAAGGTGCTGAGACCAATTTGGCCCGTGTCGATGATGTGCTCGAACAACTGGCCGCGCAAATCGCAAGCTTGGCCCGTCAAGCACGACAAGCCGCGCGGTATCGTGAAATCGGCACTGAGCTGCGTCAAGCCGAAGGGACGTTGTTCTATCGCCGGTGGCGCGATGCGGATGTGTCGCGTGCCGAGGCCGAAGAGGTATTGCGCACGCGTCTGAAACAGGCCGCAGAGGCGGAAAAGCTCACGCTTGCGGCCGCAAAACAGCGCGCCGAAAAAGAAGAAATCTTGCCGTCTTTGCGCGAAGAAGAAGCCATCGCAGCGGCTGTTTTGCAGCGTTTGACTGTCGCGCGTGATCAACTAACGGATGAAGAAAAGCGGGCGCGCGCTTCGATCGACACACTCACGCGCCGCATTGAGCAACTCGTTGCAGACATGTCGCGCGAAGAGCAGTTGAACCGCGATGCTGGCGAAACGATTGAGCGTCTTGAGTGGGAAAAACGTGAGCTGAGCAAAGCCGCTGAGGGGCATGAGCCCAAATTGGACGAAGCTGCGTTGCGCGCGGCAGAGGCGAACGAGATTTTGCAAGACCGTGAGGCGCAGCTTTCCGAGATGACGGAGGATGTTGCACGACTTGCGGCACGTCATCAGTCGGCCACGCGCTTGGTGGACGACAATCGCAAAACGCTGGATCGCGCGCGCACAGAATCAGACCGTGCTCGCGCTTCTGTGGCTGAGGCCGAAGCGGCTTTGGCCAGTTCAGCACAAGCCCTGAGTGCTGCAACAGCCGCACAAGAAGAGGCAACCTATTTGGCCGAAGAGGCTGATGCCGCATTGATCGAGGCGGATGAAGCGCGCGCCGATGCGCAAACACGCGAGGCCTCAGCCCGTGCCGCCCGATCCGAGGCCGAAGGCGAACTTGGCGCGCTGCGTGCAGAGCTTGCAGCCTTGTCAAAAATGCTTGATCGCGATCAGCTTGGAGGTACGCAGGTGCTTGATCTGGTGCGGGTGCAATCTGGATATGAAAAGGCCTTGGGCGCCGCGTTGGCGGATGATTTGCGCCAGCCCGCGATCGAGGCGTATCAGGCCTCTGGTTGGGTGACCTTGCCCGATTATCCTGACGATCAAGACTTGCCCATTGGGGCAGAACCTCTGTCCAGTTTTGTGACTGTGCCTGCCGTTCTTGAGCGCCGGATGGGTCAAATCGGGTTGGTCAAAGCCGAAGACGGTGCGCGGTTGCAGGCGGACTTGGAACCGGGGCAACGGCTCGTGTCTGTCGAGGGCGATTTGTGGCGCTGGGACGGCTTTCGTGCAGGTGCTGAAGATGCGCCTTCAACGGCAGCCTTGCGCCTGCAACAGCTCAATCGCCTTGAGGAATTGAAGCAAGAAGCCGCAGCGGGTGAAGCCAAAGCGTCTGGTGCCTTGCAAGCGCACGAGCACCTCAAGTCTGAATTGCAGCGCTTGTCCGATGCCGATCGTATTGCCCGCGAGGCGCGTCGCAATGCGGATCGCGCGATGTCTGATGCGGCCCGTGCATTGTCGCGTGCTGAAAATGATCGCACATTGGCAGAGGGCAAGGTCGAAAACCTTGGTTTGGCCGTGGCGCGTCATGGTGAAGAAGCGCGCGGTGCCGAAGAACGCCTGCGCGAAGCCGAGATTGCGCAGCGTGATTTGCCCGATCTTCAAGTCGCGCGTGATGCGATTGAAAGCGTCAAAATGGCTGTTGAAGCTGCTCGCATTACCATGATGTCTCAGCGGTCTTCGCATGATGAAATTCGCCGCGAAGGCGAGGCCCGCACACGCCGCTCGCAAGAGGTCACCAAGGAATTGTCCGGCTGGCGTCACCGTTTGGAAACAGCGGAAAAGCGCATCTCTGAGCTGAATGATCGCAAGGAAGCCTCTGAGCTTGAGCTGCAAGATGCCATTGGAAAACCAGACGAAATTGCCGAACAGCGTGCGCAATTGATGGATGACATGGATGCAGCTGAGATCCGCCGCGCCAAGTCCTCAGATGTTTTGGCAGAGGGCGAAGAGGCTTTGCGCGCGGCAGTGACTGCCGAACGCGAAGCAGAACGTTTGGCGTCGGAAGCACGTGAAGCACGTGCAGCCTCTGAGGCACGTCGTGATGCGGCGCGTGAGACGACAATGGCCGCTGTGGAACGCATTCGCGAAGAGTTGGAAACAACGCCTGAGAAACTGCTCGAAGAATTGGATGTTGATCCCGACACGATCCCAACGGGTGAGAAAATCGAAGTGGATGTGAACCGTCTCAAACGTCTGCGTGATAGTTTGGGTGCGGTGAATTTGCGGGCCGAAGAAGACAGCAAAGAGGTGCGCGAAGAGCACGACAGTCTTGCTGCTGAAAAACTGGATTTGGAAGAGGCGATCAAGACGTTGCGCAGTGGCATCGCGTCTTTGAACAAAGAAGGTCGCGAACGCCTTTTGACCGCTTTTGAAGAAGTGAACACAAGCTTTTCAAGCCTGTTCCGTCACCTGTTTGGCGGGGGTGAGGCGAAGCTGATGTTGGTTGAAAGCGACGATCCTTTGGACGCTGGGCTTGAGATCATGTGTCAGCCTCCGGGCAAGAAGCTGTCGACGCTGTCGTTGTTATCTGGTGGTGAACAGACGCTGACCGCGATGGCGTTGATTTTTGCCGTTTTCTTGGCCAACCCCGCGCCGATTTGTGTGCTCGACGAGGTCGACGCGCCGCTGGATGATGCCAACGTGACGCGTTTTTGTGACATGCTGGATGAGATGACACGCCAGACTGACACGCGCTTTTTGATCATCACCCACCACGCCGTGACCATGGCACGCATGGACCGTTTGTTCGGCGTTACGATGCAAGAACAAGGCGTGTCGCAACTGGTGTCTGTGGACCTGAAAAAGGCGGAGCAACTGGTGGCTTAAAACCACCGCTTTTGCGCTACACTTTGCGGATTACATCGGTTTTCGAGATAACGCCCGCCCGCGTGACGCGGCACAACACACCGCGAAGACGCAGTGGAATATGCTCAGGCGTCACCAGCCAGTCCTTTGCATCCGCGCCATATCTGACCTTCCATTTGACACAGCCATCATTGAACAAATCGGTGACCTCAACTTCGGCAGTCCCGATGGCAAGGCGTTGCCCAACGGGCAGGTTCGCTTCGCTCGTATCAAGGTCCGCAATCATTGTGTCACCAGGATGCAACCTGTCGCCAACCACAAAGTCGAACACCCGCTTTGGCAGGATCGAAATCTGAATGCGCGGGTCGGGTGACCCATCTTCAAGCCGCATCCACGGTGTTTTCAAGAAACGCTCGCCCTCGATGCCTGCCTCTGGTGTGACGCTGATTTCATCGCGAAAGTCGCGTTCACCAAAGCTTGGGCGAAAGCAAAGAATGTCGATAGGGGCGTTGTCTTTCGGGGCTGCAGCAATGTGATCCAGTGCTCCGTTCAGTTCGTCCCAAGTTCGGTTCTTATCAGAGGGCATTGAGAAGTTTTCCTGTTGGCCATGCATCCGCAGGCAGGCCCAGTCGTTGTTGTTCAGCTTGGACCGCCGCGCGGGTTTTGGCCCCCAAAATACCGTCGATTTTGCCAACGTTATAACCGCGCTTTTCCAGCTTGGTTTGCAAGCTTTTCATTTCCGCGTCGGACAAGCCTTGTTCAGGATTGCCTGCGTCGTAAGGGGATGCCCCTTCTAGGCGTGTGGCGAAATAAGCGGCTGTGGTGACGTAGACAAAGCTTTTGTTCCATTCGAAGTACACGTCAAAATTTGGGTAAGCCAAAAACGCAGGACCTTTGCGCCCCATTGGCAGCAAAACAGATGCTTTGAGGTTCGCGTTTCCAAGGCGCCCAGCGCGCGCTTTAACCCCCATTTTTTCCCAGTCTTTGACTGAAATTTTGTGATTTAGCCCTGTTTTTGACCAATCCAAATTGCTGGGCACAACGATTTCT
>NZ_JBDMZG010000197.1:0-10509 GCF_039769035.1 Pacificibacter sp. | reverse complement strand
TCGGCGGGCAGATAGATAAGATCGTCGAGGCGATCACAGCGGGCATGTTCCACGCATCGATGAAGACAAAGATGGACGACCTTGAAGCCCGCAAAGCCGAGTTAACAGCAAAGCTCGCAGCCCTGCCCGAACAAGATCCAATTGTGCTACACCCTGCCCTCGCAGAGACCTACCGCGCGAAGATTGCCGCCTTGTCGGACAGCCTCAATGACGAGGCTAGCAGATCCGAAGCCTCAGAATTGCTGCGTGGTCTGGTTTCAGAGGTGCGTCTGCATCCGGATGAGGCTGCCGATGATGGCCATGTAATTGAACTGTATGGAGAATTAGCCGCCATTCTGGAGTTGTCGGCCCCTAAAAACAACAACACCCGCCGTGTTACGGGCGGGTTGTCGTTTCAAGTGGTTGCGGGAGTAGGATTTGAACCTACGACCTTCAGGTTATGAGCCTCACTGTCGTATGTTTGACGTAGTTTGTTGATCATATTTCTTCATATATAAATCAATATGTTAATTTGATACCTCCTTGCTTTCAGTTTGATCAACATTGTCCAAATTTGCTCTCTAGTGTAGCACCATCGTAGCACCATTTTAGTTTACGCATTTGAGGATAGGATATTTGGCCAGTCATAAACTGAACTTCACCAAAGCTGCTTTGTTAAAAGCACCCACCCCCGCAAAGGGGAAACGTGATTACTACTCCGACAGCAAAGAGCAAGGCTTGCAGATGGCCGTGACCTCTACCGGAGCAAAGAGCTTTTATCTCTACAAGCGCGTTGATGGCCGCCCTGAGCGTATTTTGCTGGGACGCTTTCCAGATATCAGCATTGAGAATGCCCGAAAGGCTGCGGCAGAGGCTAAGGGCAAGATTGCCGGAGGGCAGAACCCGCAAAAGGACCGCCGTGCCATTCGGGATGAGATGACCTTCGCGGCGCTGTTTGACGACTACATGACCAAATATTCCAAGGTGCATAAGAAGTCGTGGAAATATGACGAACGGGAAGTGAACAAGTTTCTGTCCCATTGGTTCAAGCGCAAAATCTCGTCGATTGATAAAGCTGAGATTGAACGGCTTCATGCCAAGATCGGCAAGGACAACGGCACCACGCAGGCGAACCGTCTTTTGGAGCGTATCCGGTCCATCTTTAACAAAGCGATTGATTGGGGCTGGGATGGCAGCAACCCTGCCGTGGGGATCAAGAAGTTCAAAGAGAAAAGCCGTGATCGGTTTTTGCAGCCGGACGAATTGCCCCGCTTTTTTGAAGCGCTGGCCAATGAACACAACGAGGCGGCGCGGGATTTCTTTATGGTTTCTTTGCTGACAGGGGCGCGTAAATCTAACGTCTTGGCGATGCGGTGGAAAGATATCAACTTCACCACAGCCACGTGGCGCATTGAAGAAACCAAGAATGGTGATGCGCAAACTGTCCACTTGCCTGCGCAAGCCATGGAGCTTTTAAAGGATCGCAAGTTGGCCTCAGAAAGTCCGTGGGTCTTTCCAAGCAGCGGCGCGTCTGGCCATTTGGCGGACCCTAAGAAGGCGTGGGAGCGCATTTTAAAAGAGGCAGGCATTGAGGACCTACGCATTCACGACCTGCGCCGTACCTTGGGCAGTTATCAGGCCGCGACAGGCGCAAATGGTTACATCATCGGCAAATCATTGGGCCACAAAAGCCAGCAATCCACCGCGATCTATGCCCGCCTCAACCTTGATCCTGTGCGTGACAGCGTTAATAAGGCGACAGATGCGATGTTTGGGTACGGAGGCAGGCAGGATGGCGAAGGCTCGCGTTGAGGACTGGATAGACCAAGAAGATATAGAACCCAAAGACCTCATATCTGCCGACCTACTTAAGGTATTTGCAAACCTTGCTGGCTTTCCCAGTGATGGTTTGGGCTTTGAGGCCACCAAGACCGCACTTACGAGCGCCCTTGAAGCCTTTATGTGGGCGAGACTTGAACAAGAAGCCTTACACCCCGAAAGCGCAGAAAACAAAGCCCTAGATGCCGCAGCGCAAGACGCAAGCCAGCTTTATGATAAGCTCTTATTGCTGCAAGACTATTCGGGCTTAGAAAAACGCGTCGAGGCCTCCATTCGGAGCAACCCTAATCTATACGAATTTGACGATGGGAAAACGCTCAGAGATTTAATCTCTACGCGCCGAAATATATTCCGAGCATACCGCGAACTATTAGTGGATTTACAAGTTTGCCTCGAAAACACCAGTAACCGCCAACCCAAGCGCCACGTCATAGAAGACCCCGACAATGGCGCGGTGATCGAGCTTGAAACAGACGAAGAGTATGCGGCGCGTATGAAAACTTGGCGCGCGCGGTCAAAAGAGCGTGCTCTACCAAAGGATCATGCGTTGCGTGAGTTCTTACGAAGCCTTGCACCCTACTGGGAGGCAAACAGCCCTCATCCCTTTACCGAAGGGATGTACTTCAAAGAAGCCAATCAAACGGTATCGCAGTTGGTGGATGCGGTCGAAATTATCATGCTGGTTGCGTCCCCTAACACGACCCGCCAACAAATTGTTACGGCCATTCGCGATGTTCGCTCTAGCTTATCGTAGAAGTGACAGCGCATTTTGCGCGTCACTTCTACGATCGTGTTTGATGGATGCAATTGCGCGTATCTGACAAGTTACCCCCATTGATAATCTTTGATGGAGGTAGCTCAAATGAGCGCTTTGAAAAAACCGAACCTACTCACCCCGCAAGACGTTGCAGATCGTCTTGGGGTCTCGACAACAACCCTTGCAACGTGGCGCTGCACCAAGCGTTACCCGCTGACCTATGTGAAGGTGGGCCGCTTGGTCCGCTACCGCGCGGGCGACGTAGACGCCTTTGAGATCGCCCGCTTGCAGGAGGTGGTCGCCAATGACAACTAAGCAAGGACACGCCGTGAACGCGGCCCCGCGCCACATCTATTTTGTTTTGGTGAATGACGCTTGTATGAACTCCCTTTGGGGCCTTTTGGCCACGTGGCTGCCGGACGGAAAGCGCGTTGGCCGCGAATGGGTGGCGCGCAATCCGACCCGCGCAGATCGCAAGGCGGGATCGTTCAAGGTTAACATGGATACGGGCCGTTGGGCGGACTTCGCCACAGGCGATAAAGGCGGCGATCCAATTAGCCTTTATGCGTACCTCAACAAATTGTCTCAACGGGCGGCGGCGGCGGAACTCCTCGATCATTGGGGGCTTGGCGCATGAATATTGCAATCGCAGAGCTGCGCCACCCGAAAGCTGGCAAACCTTCGTCGCAATATGTCTACCGCAGCGAGGACGGCTCAGCCGTTCTCGTGGCCAATCGGTTTGATCGTGGCGTGGGGAAATTCTTCATTCCTTTCGATCTTGTGGCCAATGATTGGAAGGCACCAGAAAATCGCCCTCTCTATCGCTTGGATGAACTGGTGGCAGCAAATGAGGATCGTGCAGTGATTGTCACCGAAGGCGAGAAATGCGCCGATGCGCTGACCGCCCTTGGATTTGTCGCAACCACAACTTACGGCGGCGCGCAGGCCCCGCATAAATCAGACCTCTCCGCTCTTTACGGGCGTAACGTCTACGTATGGCCTGATAAGGATGAAGCGGGAAAGACCTATGCGGAAAAGCTCTGTGCTACGTTACGTAGCGCAGATGGCACCACGCCAAAAATCATTCCAGTGTCGGATTTAGCCCTACGTAGCGTTACGTATGGAAACGAGAGCGGGCAAACGCCTAACGCCCGTTACGTAACATATGAAAAGGGATGGGATGCGGCAGACGCGGCGTCTGCGGGCTGGACCGTAGGCAACGTGAACACGCTTCTTAAACTGGCAGCGCCCTATGAAGGCACAGCACAGATTGCGCCCCAAATTGCAACGCCCTCCAATGACAACGAGTCCCCAGAGCTATTTGACGGGATTGACCTTTGGCACACACCGGAGGGCAAGCCCTACGCCTCAATAAAGCGTGGCAATAATTCTGCCCCCCAAGCAGCCCCGTGGGAAACCTTCGCCTTAGAAAGCGCCGCGTTTAAACGGCTCTTGGCCCATGCCGCCTATCAAACGAGTGGCAAGGTGCCACCCGCTGCCAAGCTGGATGATCAAGTGCGTCAAATGATTGGGGAAGCCCTGTTTGAGGGGGAGCGGCGCGAGGTGTTCACCCGTATCGGCAGTGGCCCCGATACGTTAGGACCGCAAAGCATCGTTTTGGACCTTGGGCGGCCAGATTGGTCTACGGTGCATGTCACCTCGGATGGGTGGTCGACACAAAGCGGGGCGATACAGTCCAAAACGGGACCGCGATTTAAACGCGCCCCAAGCATGGCCCCGCTGCCCGTACCAATTAAAGGCACCGCCGGAATGGACCTGCTACGCCCGTTTGTAAACGTGGCCACGGATGATGACTTTCGGCTCATGGTCGGCTGGCTCATGGGCTGCTTGCGCCCCAGTGGCCCCTACCCGCTTTTGATCCTCACAGGCGAACAAGGCAGCGCCAAAAGCACCACGTCGAAAGTGCTACGCGCCTTGGTTGATCCGTCAACATTGGCAACGCGCAGCTTTCCAAGCGATGAACGGGATTTGGTGATTGCAGCCCAAGGCGCACATGTTCTGGCCTTTGATAATCTATCCAAGGTCAAACCTGCGATGGCAGATGCATTGTGCCGCTTGGCGACAGGCGGCGGCTTTGCCACCCGCAAGCTGCACAGCGATGCAGACGAAGTGCTGTTTGATGCCACGCGGCCTGTGATCTTGAACGGCATTCCAGACCTCGCAGAACGGGCGGACCTGTCAGATCGTGCAATCTCTTTGCACCTGCCGACAATCTCACCACAAGAACGCACGTTTGAAACCGACTTTTGGTCGAAGTTTGAAGACGCGCAGGCACTTATCTTGGCGGCGCTTTTGGATGCGGCCAGCCATGCACTTGCAAGCGTGGCCCATGTGGCTCTGACAGAGCGCCCTAGAATGGCAGACTTTGCCAGATGGGTGACTGCCGCCGAACCTGCGCTTGGATGGACTCAGGGCGCGTTTTTGACGGCCTATGCAGCAAACCGCAAAGAAGCGGCGGAAGTGGCGCTGGATGGCAACGCCGTTGCGAGCTGCATTTTGGCTTTGGTACGGGATTGGGGCGCGTGGCGCGGCACCGCCACTGACCTGATTGCGCACCTGCGGATCACTTACCCCGCCCTCACTGAGAGCGCAGAGGCATTCCCACGGCAAGCTGCAGCCTTTGGGGCAGAACTGCGCCGCGTAACGCCGCTCCTACGCGCTCACGGCGTAGAGGTGGCTCACCTGCGCGAAGGCAAAGACAGGCGGCGCGTGGTTTGTGTGTCGAAAAAAGAAGATTGGAAAGGGGAATAGCTCGATGTTGACCGAGGCGCGGTGCTATCAACGCGGCGCCTTTGGGCCACGCCAACGAGCGGGCGGACAGCAAATCTAAACATAAGCATTTTGCTGTCCGCCCTGTCCGCCTGCCGTCCGCCCCATAGGCAACAGGGCTTGGCGGCGGACAGTGGCGGACAGGGCGGACAGCGATTGAGGGGAGGTTTTGTTTGGTCGAGGTGAAGAACGGCCCATAGCCGACCTGGATTTAATCATGTGAGGCTGCGTTGCAGCATCCCGAAACCGGACATTCATGATTCTTGGAGCTATTCGGCGGGCAGGTTAGGAGCTCATTCATCGAACTTCTGCCTTAGTTCCTGCAACAGCAGTAAGGCTAGGCCTTTGTCGGTATCTTTATACTTCAACTGCCGCAAAACATAAGAATACGCTGCAGCAACTAGTTCTCGGTGTCGCAAGCCTTCTTCAGCAGCACTTGCCCTACACCGAACAAAGTAAGCTTGAAGGTTCGGAAGGTTTGAATAGGTCGAAGGGTCTTGCCAGCAGCTGGGAACTACACGATCGCACGGGTCTAAGTCGAACGCAGGGGCACCCGGATGGAACAATGCAGAAAACTCAAGAGTCATCCAGTCTAAAGCCAGCGGACCTTCCCTCACATCACCATAGTCAATGAATACTGGTGCTGAATCCTGATCCAAAAGTATATTCTCTCCATGCAAATCTCCATGAATACAACCCCAGTTTACTTGAACGTTCCTAGCTTCAAACCCATCGAGCCAATCCAAATCATACTCTCCGGCAAGGGCAGTTTTCGCTTCATCGTCTAGAACGGTTCTTCTGATGTCCGAGATTGTCATTCGTCGCTCAGATTTCGCCACTATCCAAGGTTGTCTCTGTTCAGATACGCCTTCCAGTGCGGCTTCCAAATCATCCGGTTGCTCGCGCACAAGGTCAAATATATTACGGTTGCAACCATCGGCTAGTTGGTAAGCAATCGCCGCCAAATCCTTGCCGCCAAAGTAAAGGGATTCCAACAATCGAGGTGAGGCTGAAGCTGGTAAGCGATTAATAAGATGAAGGTTCTCATTCTCAATCTCTACCATCTGCTTAGTACCTACTTTGAGTACTGCATTCTGGATTTTCTGTCCGTTTTCATCAAAAACGCACAAATGGTACACTGGGCTCCCTGACAATCCCCCGCTTAGTGTTCGTACGTCGCATCTGACCCCGTGGCTTCTGCTAACAAAAACTTGGCACAATCGACGTTCTTGCTCATCAAGCTTAGTGCTGTCATCGGTCAGAACTTCAACGTCCCTTAAGGCCCCAATCGCTGCTGTATAGCCCGCGATGCGATCAGGAAATTGATCAAAGTGCTTCTTGCCAAGGTGATCAACAGACGGAAAATTACTGTTACCGCCCCAAATCCGTTGATTCTTGCATCGTCGAACGACGGTGGAAATAATATCGTCAGCACTCAATGCGGTCAGGATGAGTATTGGCATTCCAGGTGAAGAAGCAAAAAGTTCGTCCCATACTGCACGGCCATGATCTACGTGTGCGTCGAGAGCATCATCTATCGTTGGGATTTTCTGATCAAGTACGGCTAAGTCAAAAAAGGACTCAGACGCTTTCAAAAGCGCTGTATCCCTGCTCTTGGCCCATGTGATTTCACAATCTGCATCAGCTTCAAGGCACGCTTGCTGGATGCTTTGAAAGAAATCTTCTTCATCTTCGACGATAAGGAGTCTAGCCATCTTTTGGCCACCTCATCTCGAACCGCATTCCTCCAAGTTTTGCCGGGAAAAGGTTCACGGTACCTAGGAGCGTTGTCATGGCCATTCTGGCAATTGCTAAACCAAATCCCGAGTGGCCCCGCTTGTTTGTTTTCCCGATTTCAAAAGCGGCTTCCTGTGGTCCCGAAATGCCAATGCCGCTATCCAAAATCGTAACGTAGTATTCAATGTCAGTCTGACCCCAAAAAATTACGATCGGCTCATTTGAGGGCGACAACTTTGTTGCTTCAAATGCATTTCTCAGACCGTTTGTGAAGGACAGTCTGAGCAACGCTTTATCACCAACCACCTCCAGGCCAGCGGGGCCATCAAAGTGCATAAAGCACTGATTTATATCTACTATTTCTTGCGACGCTTCTCTTATGAATGCATCGGCATTGAAACTTGTAGTCTCCATTGAAACAGTAGCTTCCCGCAAAGATGTTATCCCATCAAGCACATCACTCAGATGTGTCAAAGTTCTGGCTGTCTCACTTGCAGGATAATCGCCAATTTCGCGCTGACAGGAATACCTTAGTAGTCCGATTTTTGGAGAGATTTCGTGGAGTAACACACCTGTTACAAACTTAACTGCCTTCTGGTAATCACCGTCTGAAGTCTCAGACTTATTCTCTCGCGGGCGCTCGGCAGCATCATTGCGGATATTGTTTGAAAGAACACGCTCTATCGACGCAGGGATCAAACGCCGCAGAAAGGAAACTCTCTCGGTCCTCAGAGCTTCTTCTAGATGTGGCACCACACTTGGGTCAGCCATTTTCCCAAGAGCACGGATCGCTATCGTCCTTGTCTTCGGTTCATCCGAACTCAGTGCTGAAATTGCTTCATCCCTATCCAATTACTCATTATCCCCGTAAAATTTTGCTCTTGTTTGGAAAGCCAACTGGCCGCCTTCCATCAGGGAAGAGATCGCTTCAACAGCCTCAGCGGCCATTAGTTTTTTGGAGAACGACACAAAGCCCCGCTTGCCATCTGAAGCAAGCATTACAACTTGTTGAGCCTCACCCAGAACAGGAATGTTTGCATTATGCGTTGTAACAATAAGCTGACTGACTGTCGCCCTGTCTTTGATTGCTCTAATTAGTGTCTCGGCAATGAATGCGTTATCGATATGATCTTCAGGTTGATCGAGGACAATTACAGCATCGGTCAATTGAAGTACTATTGGAAGCACAACGGTACAACGTTGTCCTAGTGACAATTCTGCAATCGGTTTTGCATCAGCGCCATCAAGCAGGTAAAATGCAGCGGTATCTTCTATTGGAAATCCGACCAATTTCCCCAAATCCACTTTTTCCAACGCAGAGATGAGGCGCACCGATCGATCAATGGTCACATTTAGGGCGTCCGAAAGGGCTTCAAAATTGTTAGCCTCGATCCATTCGACGAGCTCTCTAGGCTCGACTAGCAAAGATAGGTCACTCACTATCTCTCCGTAGCGCAGACCACTTCCTCTCAGTTGACTGGTCAATTCTTCTTGGTAACGATCAATGTCCGCTGCATTTTCCAGTACAATTTTGATCGCAGGACTTAGCTTTGAGTTGAGCGTGTCTGCAACTTCTGATCTCAAATCGAAACGTAACTTTCTCAATGTCGTTAAACGATCTAAGTTCTGGCCACGCGCAACCTGCAATTTTGCAATCGCTCTTTTTTCCTCTTCGACTATCGAGCTTAAGGCACTTAGTTGCGCAACTTTGTCTCGCAAGCGTTGAGCCGCTCGGGAGATTTCTCCAAACCCTGCCTCTGCGCGCTCAATTTCCGTTCTAAGAGCCCGAGCGCTGGCTTCCAATGAGACACGTTCAGATTCCGTATTTTTGAAGGTACTGCGGAAAAACAAGTCTGCGTCACCCAGCTTTGCCCTCGCGACGCTCACGGCTTGGATAGCTTCAGCTAGCAGGTCTTTGCCAACCGCTAGGTCATCATGAAACATCGACGGATCGACTAATTGGCCCCATGTTACTTCTAATTCTTGTAGACTAGATACCCTAGCACCTGAAATCTCTAGAAAGCGCTTTAGGTGGTCTTCTAAAACCGCATTCCTTGAAATATGGCCATGAATCTTCTTCAGCTGTTCATAGCGCTCACTCATCGCCTCCGAGGTTTTCTTAACGGATTCTTCCCGGCCTTCGATCTCAGCTAGCTCTCTCTCAAGTTCTGGCAGGCGGCTCCACTCGCTCTCTAGGTTTTTAAGGTTTGCCGACTTATGTGTGATTTCTGCCGTCTGCGAAGAAATCCTTGAGATTAGTGAGGTTTCCTCTTCGATCCTGGCCTGTTTCCCTGAGACAAACCGATCAATTAAGCCTAGCCGTCCCACCTTGGACTTCCCTAGCGTCTCAATTTCCGTTTGTGAAAAGACGATTGGCCTGCTGAAACTCTCAGAAGCTCTAGGTTCTTCCTCATGGGCAGATCGCGAACTGACAACGGTCTTACCCTCGTCAGTCTGGAGCGTAACTGTGACTTGACCAGAACCCAAAACTGCTCTGGCATGATCATCTGACATGGCAGAACCCGCGTCAAAATCCGTGGGACTGCCCACTCCAAAACGAATGAGCTCAACCAACGATGTTTTGCCGGTTCCTCTTGCACCTATTATTGTGTTGAGACCCGCTGAAAGTCTTAGATCCAAGCCATCCAGAAAACCTTCTTCAACCTGTACCCTAGAAATTTTCATTCCAACTCTCCCAAAAAGACAAGATCGAAATTTTCCACAAAAATTCGACTGCCTATCCAGCCACCAAAGTTGACGGCAATTCACCTAGCGACTTAGCCAGCTAGCTTCATTGCTAGCAACCGAGATGCCATCTTTCTATAGGTAATGCTGCATGACCGGCCACAAATTACATTTTTCTGACTTTCATCAAAACCCTTACCGCAAAAATGTACACAATCCGAAAGGTATGGCTGTTAACGATCTCTGGTTGCGAACGTCCGCTTTAATACAATTAGCTTAATTATTTTGCATCTGCAGCGAATGACTGCAATCCGCCCCTACCCCTTATCACAAGCACAGCCAGCGCCTTTGCGCTTGGCAATTAGAGACAACCTCTTCACCCAAAACAACACCGTCAATTGTGCGGCTGTTGCGTAATCGTTAGCTGCGCTTTGGTCTCATTTACGATTTCATAGGTATGATTTTGGATATCGGCTGACAGTGCTGCCACGGCTTCATGGCGTAGGCAGTTTTATCGCCACGCTCGCGTTCTAAAAAGTAGCACCACTGTAGCACCGAGCATTTAGACCCTAAACGCAGAAAAGCGCCCTTGAGGCGCTATGTAATTGATATTGCTTATGTAAGAATTGGTTGCGGGAGTAGGATTTGAACCTACGACCTTCAGGTTATGAGCCTGACGAGCTACCGGGCTGCTCCATCCCGCGACAGTATGCTTGTGCTAC
>NZ_JBDMZG010000196.1:0-8476 GCF_039769035.1 Pacificibacter sp. | reverse complement strand
CGGTGCCAGCAGGGTTTTCACCGGTGCGCGCCAAAATGGATGTCTTCGCGACTTGCACACGGTTCATGACCTCAAGTCGCGCGGCATCAATGCCGCCGGTGTGCCAAATCGTGCGCTGTACCGCGATGGGTGGCCAGCTCACGTAGTTTGTTTCTGGGTCTGGGGTCGCAAAGTGTTCCACGGGTGCGGTTAAGCAAAGCGTCGGGTCGGCGATTTCAAACCCGCCTTGGTCAAGCATGGTATCAAGCGCGGCATCGCCTTGGCGTATTTGAAACAATGGTGTGCGGTTTTGATCCTTAAACTTGTCCAAAATGGCGTTCAGGTCGGTGGTATTTGCGTTGCCCGCCAGCGTTGCCGCTGAGACGCGACTGCCGCCTCCAGCGCCGTCACGCCACATAAAAGGCCCCACTCGTTCTTGGTGCGCAGCTGGCCAAGACGCCTCAAGCGCTGACCAAAGGTCAGACTGTGCCATCATGCACCGTTGTTCGGGAAGATCGCCATGAGTTCGCTCATCGCTTGGGTCACTTTGGCCTCGTCGCCGCCGCGAATGACGATATTGGTGCCGTAAGCACCGTTCTTTTGGAACGGGTAGGATCCAATGGACAGATCAGAGTATTTGTCGGCCAAAGCGCGCAGCGGTGTCGCGACGGCCCCTTCGCCTTGATCAATGCGGTAGGTCTGCGATTTGAGCGGCACGCCACCTGTGAGCGTGGGCAACACAGAGGCCACCATTGCTTCAAATATCTTGGGCACGCCTGCCATGACATGCACGTTTTCGATCTTGAACCCCGGCGCGATAGACACAGGATTGTCGATCAGTGTTGCCGTGTCAGGAATGCGTGCCATCCGCATACGTGTTTCTGTGAATTCAGACCCTTGCGCGATGTAATGCGCTGCCATCACATCGTATGCGTCTTGGCGCACGTCGATGCCCACGCCAAAAGCCTCGGCGACGCAGTCTGCTGTGATATCGTCGTGGGTTGGGCCGATGCCGCCCGAGGTGAACACAGAACCAAAGCTTTGGCTCAAAGATTGCACCGCAGAAATGATGGCGCCTTTGTCGTCGGAGACCACGCGCACTTCTTTGAGGTCAATCCCAACTTCGGTCAACGCATTGGCCAGATAAAACATATTTGCATCGCGGGTGCGCCCTGACAAAATTTCATCGCCGATAACAAGCATGGCTGCGGTTGGGTTAGACATGGTGTGTTCCTTGAGTGAGGTCTGTGTTCGGTATAGTGCTGTCGCATGCGCTTTCAAACCCCTCTCATCCCCGCCACCTTAATCAAACGCTATAAACGGTTTTTAGCCGACGTTCGCCTGCCTGATGGGCGCGAGGTGACGGCCCATTGTCCCAACCCTGGCTCGATGATGGGAATGTCGGACCCTGGACTGACGGTTTGGGTTGAGCCGAACGATGATCCTAAGAAAAAGCTGGATTTTGGCCTGCGATTGATCGAGCAAAATGGCGCTTTGATCGTGGTGGACACGAGCATTGCCAACAAAGTGGTTAAAGAAGCGCTTTTGGCAGGGACAATCAGCGGCCTGCAGGGCGATGTCCGGTCGGAAGTGCCCTATGGCGATAACTCTCGCGTCGATTTCTTGGTTGAAAACGGGGCAGCCAAAACGTGGGTCGAAGTCAAATCCGTGACGCTGAGCCGTCAACGGGGTTTGGCAGAATTCCCCGACAGCAAAACTGTGCGCGGCGCAAAGCATTTAGGCGAATTGTCCAAACGAGTCGCCGCTGGGGATCGGGCTGTAATGCTGTATCTTATCAGTCGCACGGATTGTGATCGCTTTGCGGCTGCAGCCGACATTGACCCGACCTATGCGGCGGCGGAAATTGCGGCGAAAAAGGCGGGCGTTGAGATTTTGGTTTTGGGCGTTGATGCCTCGGCCGATGAAGTTGTTGTCGTGCCTGCGCAGTAATTTGCGTGCGACAACCTAAAGTCTGGCGCTTTTACGTGTTTCGGCTTATATCACCCAAATTGCAAATAGGAGACGGATGTGAACGACACGCATCATGGCCGTATTACAAAAGACGGCATTCGCATTTATGAACCCGATGACTACAAAGGCATGCATGCCTCTGGTCAAGTTGCGGCGCAGATTTTGGATGAAGTCGGCCCTTTGGTGCAAGCGGGTGCAACAACGGGCGAGCTCGATGCATTTGTCGAACGCCGCGTCACCGAACTTGGCACAACGTCAGCGACCATTGGCTACAAAGGCTATGCGCATGCGTCGTGTATTTCGGTTAACCACGTTGTGTGTCACGGCATTCCTGGCTCCAAAATCCCCGGCCGCAAGAACGACGTCTTGCTGGAAGGCGATATCGTAAACATCGACATCACCGTCATCAAAGATGGATGGTTCGGCGATACCAGCCGCATGTATGTCGCGGGCAAAGCCAAAAAGTTTGCAGAGCGTCTGATCACTGTGACGTATGACGCGCTGATGTATGGCATCGAAGCCGTCAAACCGGGCAACACCTTTGACGACATCGCTGGTGCGATCCAAACCCACGCCCACAAGAACCGCATGACGGTCGTGCGTGATTTCTGCGGTCATGGCATTGGTCGCGTGTTTCACTCGCCTCCGAATGTTTTGCACTACGTTCCCGCACGCCGCGCCGGTGAAACGGCTCCCGTGTTGGAAGAAGGCATGATCTTCACGATTGAGCCGATGATCAACTTGGGGCGCCCTGAGACAAAAGTGTTGAAAGATGATTGGACCGCAATAACTGTGGACAAGAAACTGACGGCGCAATTCGAACATTCGATCGCTGTGACGGCAACAGGGTATGAGATTTTTACCCTGTCACCCGGCGATGTGTATTTCCCGACGTTCTAAATCAAACTCTGATCGATTGCGTCTCGATTCAGACTGAACGTTAAACTGATAAGGCGTTAGGCGCATCGCTACTTGAAGAGGGCCGGTCCGGGGTGGGGCGGCCCTCTTTCGATTTGTGATGGCGCGTCTTGCCCATTGCCATTCGTCCATGGTCAGGGCAGGTTCTAGGTCAGCGAATTCAGGAGACACCCATGAGCGAAGACCACGCCCGCCACGCCGCAAAAATGGCGAAAAAGAAAGTTGCCCGCGATAAAATCATGTCCACCAAGACCGGCGAAAAAGGTCTGATCATGGTGCACACAGGTAAAGGCAAAGGGAAATCATCCGCCGCATTCGGGATGATCTTTCGGTGCATCGCCCATGACATGAAATGCGCTGTTGTGCAGTTTATCAAAGGTGGCATGGAATGCGGCGAGCGCAATCTGATCACCGAAAAATTCTCGGATGTTTGTGAATTTCACACGATGGGCGAAGGCTTTACGTGGGAAACGCAAGACAAAGCGCGCGATATCGAAATGGCACAGGCCGCTTGGGCTAAGGCCAAAGAGCTGATCCGCGATGAGAGCAACCGTATGGTTTTGTTGGACGAAATCAACATCGCGATGCGCTATGATTACGTTGATGTCGCTGAAGTTGTCGCCTTTCTCAAAGCCGAAAAACCACCGCTCACCCATGTGGTTTTGACGGGACGCAATGCCAAAGAAGAACTGATCGAGGCGGCAGATTTGGTCACCGAAATGGAGCTGGTTAAACACCCGTTCCGTTCTGGCGTGAAAGCACAAATCGGCGTTGAGTTCTAAAAAGGCGATTGAAAATGACAGTCAAACTTTTGGGCTTATCTGGGTCTTTGCGCGCGGCATCGACCAACACCACCCTCGTGAAAGCTGCCGCCGCCACCTTTGGCGAGTGTGAGTTCACATTGGCAGACTTGCGTTTGCCACTTTACGACGGCGACTTGGAAGAGGCAGGCATGCCCGAAAGCGTGATGACGCTGGCCAAGCAGATTCTTGACGCAGACGCAGTGATCATATCGACGCCTGAGTACAATAAAATGATCTCTGGCGTTTTGAAAAATGCGCTGGACTGGGTTAGCCGAACAGGTCTGTCGCCGTGGGAAGGCAAACCCGTAGCGATCATGTCAGCTGCGGCGGGGCGTTCGGGTGGTGAGCGCACGCAATATTCATTGCGCTGGGCGATGACGCCCTTTAACGCGCAGCTGTTGCAAGCGCCTGAAGTGCTGATCGCCAGTTCGTTCAAGGCCTTTGATGAGGCGGGCCAATTGGTGGATGAACGGTCTCAAGCTGGGCTTGAAAAGCTGATGACGGCGCTGCGCACCGCCGCAAGTTAATCTGCTGACGGCGTAGGTAAAGAGCGTTCGACTTTGAAATCCTCGGGGATCGTATCGCGGTCCTCGAGCACCAGATCCATCAGTTTTTGTGCAGCAAGCGGCACAATGCCAAAGCCGATCTTAAACCCACCATTGAACACAAATTCGCCGCGCCGATATGGATCTTCACCTACCATGGGCGCGCGGGTCGCCGCACGTGGTCGCACGCCAGCCCAGCGTTTCAAAACGCGTGCGTGCGCGAGTTGTGGCATCGCTTTGATCGCACGCGCCAAAAGATCATCCGCCAGTGCATCGGTATCTTGCGGGGCATCATAGTAGCGTTCGGATGTCGACCCGATGGCTAAAGTGCCGTCGTGATGTGGGATGATGTGAATGCCGCCCGTGAAAATCTGGGGCGCATTTGGCAGATCATACTCAAGCAAAATGGCCTGTCCTTTGACCCCGTTTCCCACTTCATGTTTTATCCGCGCACTCATCTCTTCAAGGCCCCAAACGCCAGTCGCATGCACGATTTTGCCCGAAGGTGCGGCGTCGGTTACGATTTCTCCACCCTGACGGATGATGGCCTCAGCCAATGCTGCACAGGCGCGCGCTGGATTGATCCGCGCTGACAATGTGTCGTGGACGAGCCATCCCGTCGGGGATTGCGGCGCCCAATTCTGGGCATCCGACACAGGCACAACACGCCATTCAGCGAGCCCTTTCCACAAAGTTTTAGCGGCCCCTGTACGCAGGTGTGCCAATTCAAGCTGGTGATCGTTTGGTATGGCTTGAAGGCGCCCCAAGTTTCCGTAACCCGTTGATACGCCTGAGACTTGTTCAATGTGTGGCCAGTGGGTGCGCGACATCAATAGGCTTTCCAACTGGAACTCTTTCGCGGGTTCCCAGCGTTCAGGCGTGTGCGGTGCCAGTGCCCCCACGATGCCGCCAGATGAGCCAAATCCAACGCCGTTCGGGTCGATGATGCGCACCTTTGCGCCACGCGTCTGCGCCTCATATGCGGCCGATAAACCAAAGGCGCCCGCGCCATAAATGGTGATGTCTGCACTGCCCATAGTCGATTTTTGCCCATTGAATTTCGCCGAACACACGCGCATGGTCAGCTGATATTTCCCTTATCTAAGACATCTCATGAGCAACCACCAGACAGCAGCCATCGAATGGCGCGACGGGGTCATTCCTGTTTCGACGCAATTCGATGACCCTTACTTTTCTATTGGCTCAGGCCTTGAAGAAACTCGCCACGTTTTTCTGGCTGGGAATGATCTGCCTGCGCGTTTGAAGGCTGGCTTTCATGTTGCCGAATTGGGGTTTGGAACGGGGCTTAATATGTTGGCTTTGGCGTTGTTAGCGCCGGCGGATATGCCTCTTAAGTTCACGTCGTTTGAGGCCTTTCCGATGAATGTGACTGACGTCAAAACGGCGCTGAATGCTTTCCCTGAGGCGGCGGCCATTGCGGAACCGTTTTTGACGGCGTGGGCACAAGGATTGCGCCGCTTTCGGGTCGCGAATATCGAGGTTGAAGTCATCGTTGGGGATGCGCGCGAAACACTTGCGCAGTGGTCTGGCAAGGCTGATGCGTGGTTCTTGGACGGGTTTTCACCGGCCAAGAATCCAGAGCTTTGGAACGCTGATTTGATGGCCGAAGTCGGCGCGCATACAGCGGACAAGGGCACATTCGCAACCTATACAGCGGCAGGCCACGTGCGCAAATCCTTGGCTGACGCAGGGTTCGAAGTGGAACGTGTTCAAGGGTTTGGCCGCAAGCGTCACATGAGCCGCGGCACTTATCTAGGAAGAAGTTCATGAGCACTCAAAACACCACGACGGGCATTTGGCTCATGGTCACCACCATGTTCATTTTTGCCATGCAAGACGGATTATCGCGACATCTTGCGGCTGAATACAACGTCTACATGGTGATGATGATCCGCTACTGGTTCTTTGCGGGCTTTGTTATCATGTGGTCCATGCGTACAAGCGGCGGGTTGCGGGCCGTGATGCGGTCTGCGCAACCCAAACTGCAAATGTTTCGAGGCGCGTTACTGGCGCTTGAAGTCATTGTGATGGTGATTGGCTTTGTAAAACTGGGTCTGGTGGAAAGCCATGCAGTGTTTGCGATTTACCCGCTGATAATCACAGCTTTGTCGGGCCCTATATTGGGGGAAAAGATTGGCTGGCGGCGGTGGCTTTCTGTGGCCGTTGGGTTCTTGGGGGTTTTGATCATTCTCAAACCCTCCGGCGGCGTCTTTGCGCCAGAGTTGATTTTCCCTTTGGTGGCGTCCGCCATGTTTGCGCTCTACGGCCTGCTCAATCGCTATGTCTCGCGCAAAGATCCTGCGCCCGTCACGTTCTTTTACACCGGCGTGTCTGGCGCGATCGTTATGACATTGATTGGCGTATGGTTTTGGGAGGCAATGACGCCAAGCGATTGGGCGGTGATGGCGCTTTTGTGCACCACGGCAACGATTGGACACTACATGCTGATCCGCGCCTATGAGATGGCTGAGGCCTCAGCAATCCAGCCATTTGCCTACTTCCAACTCGCCTTTGCATCCGTGCTGGGCGTCGTGGCGTTTGGGGATGTCATTCGCCTCAATGTGGCGTTTGGCACGGCCTTGGTCGTGGGGGCGGGCGTGTTTGCACTTGTGCGCGCGCAGATGGTGTCGGCGCGCGCCAAATCTTAGTTTTGTTAGCGCGCTTTAAGCTCTTTCGACAGGGTGATCGGCTGCACTGATCCGCTGAGACGCGCGCGATACACAGGGACGCTTTCGGCGACGCGCATCACGTAGTTTCGGGTCTCGCGGAAGGGGATGTGTTCGATCCAATCGACAACGTTGGTTTTGCTTGATCTTGGGTCACCGTAGCGTTCGATCCACTGATCCGCGCGCGAGGGCCCTGCGTTGTAACCGGCAGCGATCAAGGGAATATTGTAGCCGTAGTCTTCGTTGAGCTTTGCCAGATATTCTGAGCCAAGCCGCACATTTACCTTTGGATCGTAAAGGTCGTTCACTTCAAAATCGTCGATACCAACGCGGCTGGCCATAGCTGCGCCGGTTTTGGGCATCAATTGCATCAATCCTGCCGCGCCAACATGAGATCGCGCTTTCGGGTTGAATTCGCTTTCGCGGCGCGTAATCGATAGCGCCAGTTCAGCGGGCACGGGCAATCTGTTCTTTTCAAGCCCATGCATTGGATAATACGCGCGATGCAAAATGACGCCTTGGCTCGCCGCGCGCTTCGCAACGAGCACCGCGAGATAGGGGTTCTTATCCAGTGCTAAATCGCCAAGTTGGCCAATCTCTTGCGGCGACAATGCTTCCCCAAGATGGCGCATAAAGCGGGCAGCCAAAGGCCAGTCGCCTGCGTCATGCAAAAGCAATGCGGATTGCAATACGCTTGATCCCATAAAAGTCGCTTTGTCGTATGGGGGATACTGTGTTTGCCCGACAAGTTTGGGGTCCATTGGTACGCCTGCGCGTTCTGCTGCCAACAGGCCATAGAATGATGTTTGGAATTGAGCGCCAAATGCATAGGCTGCGGCGGCATCAGCTTTGGCGCCCATTGCCTCTAAAGCGCGCCCTTCCCAATAGCCCGCGCGTCCCAACGAAATGGGTGAGGCGACAGACATGCGAAAGCGATTGAAGTGATCCAGCGCGCGCGCCGGATCATTCAAGTATCGAAGTGCAATATATCCGGACAACCATTCAAGGTCTGAATAATGATCTTCGTCTGGACGCAGATAGTGACGTGAGGCCGCTGAGTAAGCGATGCGGGCTTTGCCGTCGCGCATCATTTGACGCGCCAGCGCGCGCCTGCGGTCGCCCCATTGCTCTGGTTCGTCTAAGGATTCGCGGCTTGTGGATTGCTGCAACATCAACGTCACGGCGTCATCGACACGTCCATTTTTGGCACGCCACACCATGCGCTCATAACTCAAAATTGGGTTGCCCCCAAGATCGTTCGGAACGGCGTTGATCGCCTTGGCCATTCCGTCTTGGTCTTTGGCCACGGCCTTAATCGCCACCACCAGTTTGTCCCAACCGCTAGGCATCAGCTGCGCAACGCTGGCGGCTTCGTCGTAATCTTTGGCCCACAACGCACGCCGTATGCGTGCCGTGGTGTGATTTGTCACCGATTTGCCGTAGCGATTTTGCAATGATTGCGCTTCGCTGTCCGACAGCGCGATTTCGCGCCATGTGATCACGGCCTGTGCGGCCGCATCGCCCTTGGCGCCGGTGGCTTCATACGCTTCGATCAAACGCAGTGCGCCAGCGG
>NZ_JBDMZG010000195.1:0-16484 GCF_039769035.1 Pacificibacter sp. | reverse complement strand
CGCGCGTTGGTACGCGACAATCATCCCGACAAAATGATCGCACGCGGCGTGCCCGAAGAAGCGGTGCAAATGGCGACGCGCCGTCTGGCCGAGATCAACTCCGCTTGGGATGACATCTCTTTGGAACGCGCAAGCTGATGCGCATCGCGACATATAATGTCGAGTGGTTTGATTCCTTATTTGATAAAAACGGGCGACCCTTGTTGGACATGGCGTGGTCTGGGCGGCGCGACGTGCGCCGCCGTGAGCAACTTGATGCCTTATCTGATGTGTTCAACGCACTGGATGCGGACGCGGTGATGGTGGTTGAGGCGCCCGATACATCGCGGCGTCGCGATACGGTCAAGGCTCTTGAACAGTTTGCGGATTTCGCAGGCATACGCGCGCGCGCCGTGACCATGGGGTTTGTGAATGACACACAACAAGAAATCGCGCTGTTGTACGATCCGCTTGTTTTGCGCGCCACCCATGACCCGCTTGGCACACCCGAGGGCGTTGGCCAGAACGAAACCCCGCCAGCGTTTAATTCCGTGTACCATTTGGATTTGGATACCGATATGACCGGCGATCCTGTCACCTTTTCCAAACCGCCTTTGGAACTTGCGATGCAGGTCCGTCAGACGGGGTTTTCGTTTCGAATGATTGGCGTGCACGTGAAGTCGAAGGCCCCGCACGGGGCGCGAAACCGCGATGACGAAATTCGAATTTCGATCGAAAATCGTCGCAAGCAGCGGGCCCAATGCATTTGGTTGCGCCAACGTGTGGAACAGCATTTGGTCGAAAACGAGCCGCTCATTGTTTTGGGCGATTTCAATGACGGGCCGGGCTTGGACGAATATGAAAAGCTGTTCGGGCGCTCGGGGTTGGAGATCGTGATCGGCGAAGGGAACGGCGGTGCACCAGAAGATCAGCGTCTGTTTGATCCGCATGCCCGCATGGCTATGGCCCCGCGCGCCAGTGCGGCGCCTACGTCTTCGCGGTTCTTTATCCATCAAGAAAACCGATACCTGTCGGCTTTGCTGGACTACATCATGGTGTCAAAAGATTTGGCGCCTTTGGGCAAATGGCGTATTTGGCACCCGTTCGATGACCGCGCGTGCTATGAAAACGTGGCCCTGCGTGAAGCGTTGCTTTTGGCGTCGGATCATTTTCCTGTGACGCTGGATTTAGACATCGAGACATCCTGATCCGCGCGCCAATGCATGTTTTCGAACGCCCGTCTGCACATGCCCGCACTGAGGCGTTCAAGGTGCCATTTCAATACAATATCAATGCTTTGCGTGCTTTACTTGCGTCTTCGCGCCAAGCGAGGATGCCAGTGACATAAACCGTGCCTCTGACACTTCACCAAACAGATCCACAGCTTCGGGGCGCAGGGTCAAGATGAGCTCTTTCTTCTTGGGGAAAAAGTCCATTTTGGCGATCTGATCTGGCGCATCCACAGCAATCATTGCCCCAAACCGCATGGCTTTTCCAAGCACCTCGGCGTTTTGGACTTCCTTGTCGGACAGCATGTCAATGAGGTGGGAAAAGCTGGTGCCTTCGCGCGAGTTTTTGTAGCGGTGGAGCAAAGCAACGCCTAAGAAAATCCGCTCTTTGTGGCTCAAGCCGCCAAGGTTGGCGCGGGTCGCGTTGTCGAAGCAGACCTCGGCACGGTAGTCGGGATGCGCACGCCACGTCACGTCGTGCAGCAAACACGCAGCACGGATCAAGCGCATTTTTTCGTATGCACGGGCGCGAAAGATCGGTTCAATAAAACGGTGAAGCCGTTTGCCAACGCCAGGGATGCGCGCGTCTTTTTGTTCGGCAAAACGGCATGCCTCGATCAACGGATCGCGCGCGCGCACGGACGCTGGCATTTGTTCGTACAGCATGCCTTCGCGAATGCCGTAGGACGAAATGCAGATCTCTTTGGGTTTGAACGTGCGAACCAATTGGCGCAGCACTTCGGAGGCAATCGGCACCAACGCCATGCGCGCAGAGGAGGTGCCTGTCTTACCACGAATGGCGTCTAGGTCATTTTCTTTGATGTATTGGATCGTCTTGCTGACAGCGCGCGCAGACATGCGGTACTCGTGCAAAACATGCAGGGGATAGCCGCGGCGCTCCATGTCGATGCGTGCAATTGCGCGCCAAGAACCACCCACCAGATAGATCCGCTTGTGATCGGTTCCCATAACCTCGGCCAAGTCAGCCATCACTGGTTCAATATGATTTCGGATCCCTTTACGCCCACCTTTCAGGCCTTGCAGTTTAAGGGGGCCGAGTGGCGAGGTGATGCGTTCGCCCACTTTGCCGTCGCCCACCTTGGCCAATTCCATGGATGAGCCGCCGATGTCACAGACAAGGCCGCGCGCATCTGGCCAGCCAAGCAAAACGCCTTGGGCTGATAAGCGCGCTTCCTCTTCTCCGTCGATGACCCAAAGCTGCAGACCCGTCTTTTGCATGATCTCATCGCGAAATTCCGGCCCGTCAGAGGCTTCGCGCACCGCTGCGGTCGCCACGGCCGTCAAAGGCGGAATGCCCATGCTTTGCGCCAGTTTTTGGAACCGTTTGATCGCAGAAAGGGCGCGTTCTTTGCCTTCTGGGTTAAGCAGCCCGGTTTCGCGCAAGCCCGCGCCTAGGCCACAGAGAATTTTTTCGTTGTAGAAATAGGCAGGGCTGCGCGCCGCGCCATCAAACACAACCATGCGCACGGAGTTGGAACCCACATCGACAACCCCGACCCGAGACAAGGCGCGTGCATTGTCATCAAGAAAAAGAGGGCGCCCAAATGCCCCCCATTCATTTTGGGCCGCTGCTTGTTCCAGCGCTGATTTGAATTTCGGCAAAGGTGATGTCCTCGGTGGCTGTGTTTTGAGAGTGCCCAATCACAGGCAGTTATGTCAATCTTTGCGCGATTTTGTGGCGATTGGTCCCGCCACATGCGCTGAGATGGGGGGCTACATGTCTGTGTGTGTGAGTTCCGGCACGTCTTTGACGCCTGCTGATCCGCGTCCAGATAAGGACGGGTGTTCCATAAAGAATTGGTGGCACGAAAACGGCGTCGTATCCGGCGCAAGCTCGGGCCGCAGCCACGTGCCGTCACCGGACAAGATCCAGCTTTGGGCCAAGTCTGCCATATTGGCGGCCATGATCTGTTGGACGATCTGCGCTTTCACCGTTGGATTTTTGATTTCCACAAGCGTTTCAACGCGGCGGTTTAGATTGCGACCCATCCAGTCCGCCGACGACATGTACACGCGTGCTTTTTTGGATGGCAGACCTTTGCCATTGCCAAAACAGACGATGCGCGAATGTTCCAAGAAACGCCCGACAATCGATTTGACACGGATGTTTTCGGACAGGCCTTTCACGCCCGGTCTCAGACCGCAAATGCCGCGAATGACCAAATTGATTTTAACGCCCGCTTGGCTTGCAGCATAGAGCGCATCGATCACGGTTGGCTCAACCAGCGAATTCATTTTCGCCCAAATCTCGGCCGGCTTGCCTTCGGCTGCAAAGGCGGCTTCGCGCGCGATCCCGTCTAGCAAGTCGGCTTTAAGGGTATGGGGCGAGATAGACAGGTTTTCCAGTCCCTCAGGCGGGGCGTACCCCCCAATGTAATTGAACACTTTGGTGGCATCGCGGCCCAGCGGTTCATCACAGGTGAAAAAGCTAAGATCGGTGTAAATGCGCGCTGTGATCGGGTGGTAGTTGCCGGTGCCAAAGTGAGTATAGGTCACAAGCTTTGTGCCTTCGCGGCGCACCACTGTCGAAATTTTGGCATGGGTTTTGTAGTTGGTAAACCCGTAGACAACATGCACGCCGGACCGTTCCAAGCGGCGCGATTGGCGAATGTTCGCGGCCTCGTCAAAGCGGGCTTTCAGCTCGACCAGAGCGGTGACCATTTTGCCATTTTCAGCGGCTTCACACAGCGCCGACACGATAGGGCTTTCATTTGAGGTGCGGTACAAAGTTTGCTTAATCGCCACGACATTCGGGTCATGTGCTGCCTGTGCCAAGAAGCGGATCACAAGGTCAAATGTCTCATAAGGATGATGCAGCAAAATGTCTTTTTGCTTGATGGCTGCAAACATATCGCCTTCGTGGTCTTGAACACGCTCAGGCACGCGGGGTGTATAAACAGGCCACTGCAAATCACGACGACTGTCGAGCACCAATTCTTTAAGATCAGACAGGCCCAAGGTCCCAGCCACTTCGACAATCTCGTCTTCACGCACGCTAAGTTCTTCTTTGATCACAGCCCGCAAAGCCTTGGGCGCGCCTTGTGAAATTTTAAGTCGAACAACTTCGCCGCGTCTGCGTCGTTTGAGGGCGGTTTCAAATTCGCGTACCAAATCTTCGGCTTCTTCTTCCACCTCAAGATCGCTGTCACGCAGGACGCGAAAGGTGCAAGAGCCTTCGGCTGTATAGCCAGGAAACAGATCACGAATAAAAATCAGTAGCAGGTCTTCCAGCGGCAAAAACCGGTCTGGCTTGTCCACCGTTTCAGGTAGGCGCACAAATCTGTCGATCAGAGCTGGGATTGGCAAAAGGGCTTGCAGCGCGCGTTTGTCTTTGTTGCGCTCCATTTGCAGGGCCAGCACAAACCCCGTGTTGGGTACAAACGGAAACGGGTGCGCGGGATCGATCGCAAGGGGGGAGAGAACCGGAAACACTTGCGTCAAAAACACATCGCGCAAATAGGTGAGGTCGTCCTCACTCAGCCGATCTGGTGTTAAAATCGCAATGCCCTCAGCGTCCATTTCGCTGCGAATGTCCTCCCACGCGGAAAGCTGGGCAGCGAGCAAATCGCGCGCATCTTTTGAAATCAGCTCCAGTTGATCTGCCGGTGAGCGCCCGTCTGCTGCGGGTGTTGTGATGCCCGCTTTGGCCAGTTCGCGCAGACCTGCCACGCGCACCGTGTAGAATTCATCCAGATTGGCCGCCGAAATAGACACGAACCGCAGACGTTCTAACAAGGGTACGCGCGGGTTTTTGGCTTCGCCCAGAACACGCCAATTGAAACCGAGCCAACTGAGTTCACGATTGAAAAACCGCTTGGGGCTGTTGAGGCACTCATCAGGCAACTCAATGGCGTCCGGAAAGGGGGCTGTCAGAAAATCTGTTGATGTCGTCAAAGTCATGCTGCGCGCAATACCAATTTGGGGGAGCTTCAGGTTTTATCCTGCGCGCTCAAGGAGATATTGTCCAGAACTTGTGCAGCAAAGTTTCTGGAAATGGGCTTGGCCTCGCGCAAAGCTGCCGCGTCAAGTGCTTCGACAATGCCGCGCAGATTGGCCGTTGAACGCTCCATGCGTTTGACCAAATAGGGGATCACAGGCTGGGAAATGGCCAATTGCCGGTCATCAAATTGTTTGAACAGCATTGCGGACAACAGCGCATCATCCGGCGCATCAATCTTGGCCAGCGATGTGCCCTCCATGCGCGACGCCAAATCGTGCAAGCTGAGCTGCCAATGTTTGGGCGCGGTGTTAGCGGTGATCAAAAGGTGACCGCCTTCCGCCAGCGTTAAGTTGTGCAAGTGAAACAAAGCTTCTTCGGTTGCGCGCGGCTGTGGCAGCTCGGACACCAGATCGGCGTCTTCGACGACAACATTGCGCAAGCTGGCCAAAAACGGGATGTCTGCGTCTGCCAGTTCATCAATGCCGATGATGACGGCCGACTGATCGACGGCCCAAACATGCGCCATGTGGGTCTTGCCCGATCCGCTTGGCCCCGTCAGAACCAACTTGTTGTTTGGCCACAGGTCAGGGGTATCCAAAATGGCCAAGGCAATGGCGTTGGAAGGCGAGACGAAAAAGGCCTCGCGCTCAAGAGCTTCGCGCACAGGCAATTCAAAAGTGAGTTGTTCGGACATGATTTGGGTGGCTCAGTCTTCTTTATTTGCGGCGGCGTCATAGGCCGCGTCAGTGCCTTGCTCAAGATGTGCAAGCCCAGTGTACAGGCGACTGTCTTGATACTGTTCAATGCCAAAGCGTGCAACCACACCAATTGATGCGGCGACGGGCACGGCGATCAACATGCCGACAAATCCAAACAGAGTCCCAAAAGCCGTCAATGCAAAGATCAGCCAAACTGGGTGCAGACCAATTGATGTGCCCACCAGTTTTGGCGTCAAAATATTGCCTTCAAAGAACTGTCCAAGTGCGAAAATACCAACGACCAGCCCGATGCGCAGCCAATCTGTGGCAATCACAACGGTTTCGCCGTTGATCACTTCGGTGCCGCCCCAGAACTGAAACAGTGCCAAGCCGATGGACAAGGCCCCGCCCACAAGTGCGCCCACATAGGGAATAAACGTCAAAGCGCCTGCGACAGCGCCAGTGACCAGCCCGAATTTCAAGCCCACCAGCATCAAGGCGGCCGCATAAAACGCGCCTAAGATGAGACAGACAGTGCCCTGACCGCGAATGAATGAGGCAAGCGTTTGATCGATTTGGCGTGCGAGTTCGCGCAGCACTGGCGCGTGATCGCGTGGCAACAATTTGTCGACCTGCGCGACCATGCGGTCCCAATCCAACAACAGATAAAAGGTGATGACGGGAACCAAGAACAGAACCATCATAACGTTAAAGATGCTTAAGACGGATGTCAGGGCCGACGACAAAAACGCACCGCCGCGCGATTGAATTGTTTCGCCGATTTGCAACAATGATTGGTGCAGCTGGCTGTTTTCATCCAAAAGATCGGGAAACTTTTCAATTAAAAAACTACGTAGGTCTGCAAACAATTGCGGCGCTGTGGCCACCAAATCTGTGGCCTGGCGCACCAAGGTAGGCAAGACCAGTAAAGAGATTACAACAAATATAAGAGCCGCCGCCGCGGTGATCACGACCGTGGATAAGACGCGTGATAGTCCCATGGCCTCTAGCCGGTCTGCCACTGGGTCCAGCATATAGGCGACTGCCATCGCCAAGACAAAAGGCAAGATTACATCGCCCAATAGCCAGATCGTGCCCAAAAAGACAACGCTGGCCACACTCCAGTATTTGACTTGCTCTCGAACAGGTAAGGCCACTGCGCATCTCCATGTTTTCCTACATATCGCCCGCTTCGCTGATGCATTCAAGTGTAAGAGCACCCTTCGTGCGTCTGAGGCACCTTGTTTGTACGAGGCGGATCGCTTAGACCGATGTAAATTCACCTAATTCAGAGGCTGTTCGATGCGCCTAAGCCGTTACTTTTTGCCCGTTCTCAAAGACACTCCTGCCAATGCGCAGATTGCGTCACACCGTTTGATGCTGCGCGCTGGCATGATCCGCCAGCAGTCCGCGGGGATCTACTCTTGGTTGCCTCTTGGCTATAAGGTCTTGAAAAAGGTCGAAAACATTGTTCACGAAGAACAACAACGCGTCGGGCACATTCCGCTTTTGATGCCGACGTTGCAGTCCGCTGATTTGTGGCGCGAAAGTGGTCGTTACGACGCTTACGGCGACGAAATGCTGCGCCTGTCTGACCGTCACGGCAAAGACATGCTCTATGGTCCCACCAACGAAGAAATGATCACAGACATCTTCCGTGCCCACGTCGGTTCGTACAAAGACCTGCCTTTGACGCTCTACCACATCCAGTGGAAATTCCGCGACGAAGTGCGTCCACGTTTTGGCGTGATGCGTGGTCGTGAGTTCTTGATGAAAGACGGTTACAACTTTGATCTGACCAAAGAAGACGCGCTGCACGCCTACAACCGTCACCTCGTGTCTTACCTGCGCACCTATGAACGTATGGGGCTGCAAGCCATTCCAATGCGCGCGGATTCTGGTCCTATCGGCGGCGATGATACGCATGAGTTCTTGGTGTTGGCTGACACTGGCGAATCCGAAGTGTTCTACGACAAAAACGTCACCGACATTAAGCTCGGACAACGTGACATCGACCCGTATGACGTTGACCAATGCCGCGGCGTGATGGAAGAATTCACATCGCTCTACGCGCGCACGGATGAGACACATGATGCAGCTGAATTTGCGAAGGTCCCTGAGGATCGCCAAATGACAGCGCGCGGCATCGAAGTGGGGCAAATCTTCTACTTCGGCACCAAATACTCAGAATCTATGGGCGCAGAAGTCGTAGGCACGGACGGCAAGCGCACGCCTGTTCACATGGGATCGCACGGTATCGGCGTGTCCCGCTTGCTTGGCGCTTTGATCGAAGCCAACCACGACGACAACGGTATCATCTGGCCAGAAGGCGTGACACCGTTCCACGTTGGCATCGTGAACTTGAAACAAGGCGATGACGAAGCAGATGCAGCTTGCGAAGCACTTTATAAATCCTTCCAAGCGCTCGGTCTTGATCCTTTGTACGATGATCGCAAAGAACGCGCTGGCGGTAAATTCGCGACGATGGACCTTATCGGTCTGCCGTGGCGCATCACTGTTGGCCCGCGTGGTTTGAAAAACGGTGTCGTCGAAGTCACCTCGCGCCGCACAGGCGAGTCTGAGGAAATGACGCCAGAACTGGCCATCGAGAAAATCGCGAAAATCTACGCAGAGCTCTAGGCCAACTGAAGAATTTGACACGAAAAAACGCCCCGCAGTTTATGCGGGGCGTTTTGCATTTCTAGATCGCTGTCTTCTCGCAGCTGCGCCTTAGTGGCAGGCAGGCCGTGTACCAGGCAAGAGCACTTTGTCGATCACGTGGATCACGCCATTGTCAGCCATGATATCAGCGATAATTACATTTGCCATTGAACCAGAGCCGTCTGAAATCATCACGCCGTCAGAACCTTTTGTGATGCACAGGCGGTCGCTTTCCAGCATTGGTTTGAAGTAGTTAGACCCTGCAGGAATGCCGGATGCTGTCAGTTTGCGGTCGTCGACATGGTACAAAAGGATGTCCGTCAACATGCCTTTGTTTTCTGGTTTCAACAGTGTTTCAACAGTGCCTTCTGGTAGGGCCGCAAAGGCATCGTTTACTGGCGCATAAACTGTGAATGGGCCTGGACCAGACAATGCGTCAGCGAGGCCAGCGGCACCTACCGCTGCAACAAGTGTTGAAAAGCGTTCGTCGCCAGCAGCGATTTCAACGATGTTTGCTGCATTCGCGGTGGTTGCAGAAACGGTGAGCGCCAGAGCGGCACAGATTGACATAGACTTAAACATGATATTCTCCCATTGGATTTTTTAGTGTTGTGCAAGGGATACGCGGGCCATTGGATTGTGGATCACGCGTTCACGAAAGCGTGTTTTTGCGTGATTTTTTACGTGACAGGGATGTTGAACGTAGCTCAGAGTAGGGGCGCTCACCTTTGGCGACTTCTCGCGCAGCATACAGCCATGCATTGGCGTGCAGCTCAGAACCCGCTAACCTTTGGGCAATGACCACATAAGACTTCGAGGCAGAGCATGATTGTAAAAACATTAGCACTCGTCGGCGGCATGTTTGGCGCGGCCTCTTTGTCTCAGTTCCCCGAATTCACCCAACAATATATGCAGCGCTTGGGTGGGCAGATTGATGCCCTGTCTTTGGTGATCCAAGATTTTGACGCCTCAGCGCAAAAAGCGGACATGACCCGAGACGAGGCCTTGGCATCTATGGGGGGTACCGTGTTTTTGGAAAACCGTCGCACAGATATGCGCAATACAATCAGCCGGCACAGCATCCTCAGCAATGATCTTGCATCGTTAACAGATGCGTCCCCCCTCGCGCGCGTGTCGATGCCGCATCGGTTACGTGATCTGGATCTGGTGCGCGCCACTTATGATACGTTCCGACCCGCTTTGCCCTTTACCCTTGAGGGCGCGGTCTCTGCAGGTATCGGCTTCGCAGCGGGGTGGGCCATCATTAAGGTACTGTTTTATGGGCTGTTGTGGCCGTTCCGGCGCAGGCGCGTTGCGCGGCTTTAGGCCGGCTGCGACCGCGCTTGGCTTGACCTTTTGCCTCTAAAACAACATGGTCAGCCAAGCTGTGATCCGTCCCAAAAGGAAAACCTCGTGACCCAAACTAAGAGTGTTTCAACTGCGCCATTTTCGCGGTTCGAATGGATGATTGCTTGGCGATACCTGCGTGCGCGGCGCGAAGAGGGCGGTGTATCCACCATGACGTGGATCTCGTTGATTGGTATCACCCTCGCGGTGGCGGCTTTGATCATCACCTTGGCTGTGCGCACGGGCTTTCGAAACGAATTTGTTGATACAATTCTGGGCTCTAACGCCCATGTGACGGTGTATTCCTCTGCCTATATGGACGGGAATAACCCCTCGAATGCGATCACAGATTACGTTGAATGGACCAATGCTTTGCGCACGGTTCCAGGCGTCACCCGTGCAGCCCCCTTGGTGCGCGGGCAGGTGCTGAGCACCTATCGGTCTTCCAATGCAGCGGTTGAGGTTTACGGCATCTCTTATGACGATTTGCTGACCATTCCGCGTGTGGGCCAAACGCCTGATGATGCTTGGGGCGATATTTCGCGCTTTGAGGACGGCATCGCGATTGGCTCTGGCGTGGCGCGGTCGCTTGGCGTGGGGGTGGGTGATAAGATCAAATTGATCTCGCCCGAAGGGGCCAAAACCGCCTTTGGTACATCGCCCCGCGTGTCGTCTTTTGAGGTCGTCTATGTCTTTACCGCTGGGCGATATGATATCGATAAAACAAGGGCTTACCTGCCTTTTGCCGAGGCGCAGAAATACTTTAATCGCACCGGCGCAGCCGACGAAATCGAGGTCATGGTCGAACACCCTGAACGCGTCGATGACATGGCCATTCCGCTGCTCACAGCAGTGGGCGAGCGGGGCATGGTTTGGACGTGGCGCGATGCGTCGGGGTCCTTCTTGCGCGCCTTGGATATAGAGGACAATGTGATGTTCGTGATCCTGTCCATTTTGGTGCTGATCGCGGCGATGAATATCGTCTCTGGACTGATCATGTTGGTCAAAAACAAGGGCCGTGACATTGGCATTTTGCGCACCATTGGATTGACGCAAGCCTCTGTAATGCGGGTGTTTTTTATCTGTGGCGCCTTTACGGGCATCATCGGAACTGTGGCCGGAGTGGCGCTGGGATCGTTGTTTGCGATCTACATCGATAGCATCATGCAACTGGTGAATTATCTCAACGGTGGTGGGGCTTGGGATCCGTCCATTCGGGGTATCTATGCGCTGCCGGCTGAGCTGCGATTTATCGATGTGGCCAAGGCCGTGTCGTTGTCTTTGGGACTGTCGTTTGTCGTGACCATTTTTCCGGCGCGCAAGGCCGCTCGCATGAACCCTGTGGAGGCGCTGCGTTATGAGTAATATGCTGGAAATTCAGGGTGTTACTAAGCACTATAATGTGGGTAAACCCAATGAAATTCACGTGTTGAATGGCGTGGATTTGACGGTGAAAAAGGGCGAAGTTGTGGGGCTTATTGCGCCCTCTGGTGCGGGGAAATCAACGCTTTTGCACATCGCTGGGCTGCTGGATTCTGCGGATGCGGGGGCTGTGCAGATCAATGGCACGGATGTGACGGGGTTGGATGACCACGCGCGGACCGCGATGCGCCGCGCGCAGGTCGGATTTATCTATCAATTTCACCACCTTTTGCCGGAATTTTCTGCGCTGGAAAACATCGTTTTGCCGCAGCTTGCCAATGGCGTGCCGCAAACGAATGCTGAGGCTAGGGCTTTGAAATTATTGGATTCTGTGGGCGTTGCGGAGCGTGCGGATCACCGACCGGCGGCGATGTCGGGGGGGGAGCAACAACGGGTTGCGTTTTGCCGTGCACTGGCCAATCAACCTGCGCTTTTGCTGGCGGATGAACCGACTGGGAACCTTGACCCTGCGACGTCAGACCGTGTGTTTGAAGCGCTTATGGCGGTGGCCCGCGATGAAGGATTGGCCGCTTTGATCGCCACGCACAATATGGAGCTGGCTGGCAAAATGGACCGCGTGCTGCGACTTGATAACGGCGTGCTGGTTGAGGCCTGACTGGCGCCAAGTATGGGCCTGAGGCCCTTTTTTAAAGACATTGTGGCGCGTGTTTTAAACTTTTTAACGGTTTAAAGCAGGGGCGCTTTACATGTTTTAATGGTTTTTGGTGCCCTTGGATGAGGTTCCGCGCCTCTTCAGAGTGATTTTCAAAAAGAAAATCACGCGCGCCCGTTCAGATGGCTTGCGTCCCGGTGGGACGGTCCATCTTCATCCCCACGGGAGGGCGCCTACGTCGCCCAGCCAGGGTCAGGCGCTTGGGTCAGTTTTTAAGCGTAACAGCGGTACCATTTGCGACCAGTAAAATCATATTTCCTGAATTGCTTAGATCAACATATTCGAAATCGATAGCCACAACCGCATCCGCTCCAAGTTCAAATGCTTCGTCTCGCAATTCGTCGAGAACAATCTTTCTACTGTCCCGAAGAACTGATTGAACCGCGCTAGAGCGTCCACCGACAACGTCCCTAACGCCTGAGAAAAGATCTTTGAAGATGTTCATTCCAAATGCGCATTCTGCTGAAACAATCCCAAGTCTTTTATCGATCGAAAAGTTGCTCCCGCTTTCTGTCGTTAGAATTAGTTTTTCTATTTCTGATCGATTGCTCAGGGTTGCCTTTTTGACTTTGCGTTCATTTTCTTCGACTTCAATTTTTTTGCGGCAGTCCGCACAAAGGCCCGCTTTTAATTGCAGCATTCCAAAATGTGATTGCTTGCATCTACTACATGTTGCCAAAATATCTTCCTCTTTAAATATTTCACGCAAGCCCGCTTGCGTGAACTCTAATTACACATCCAATTCCTCAACAAACTGCGCGTTGGCTTGAATATACTGGAACCGCAGTTCTGGTTTTTTGCCCATCAGACGTTCGACCAGATCGGCTGTGTCGCCGGGGGTGTCTTCGTCGATGGTCACGCGGATCAATTTGCGCGTCTTCGGGTCCATGGTGGTTTCTTTCAAATCCTTGGCGTCCATTTCGCCAAGACCTTTGAAGCGCTGCACATCGATTTTGCCTTTGCCGCCAAGGCCTTTTTCCATCCAGAGGTCTTTTTCCGCGTCATCGGCCACATACAGGCGGTTCGCGCCTTGGGTGAGGCGGTAGAGCGGTGGGCAAGCGAGGTACAAGTGACCTTGGTCAATCAGCGGCCGCATTTGGGTGAAGAAGAATGTCATCAGCAAAGCGGCGATATGCGCGCCATCGACATCCGCATCGGTCATAATGATGATTTTGTCATAGCGCAGGTCTTCGACGTTAAACCGCGTGCCCATGCCAACGCCCAAAGCTTCGCACAGATCGTTGATTTCAGCGTTGGTGTTCAGCTTGTTCGAGGCCGCGCCCAGCACGTTGAGGATCTTACCTTTAAGCGGCAAGAGAGCTTGGGTTTCGCGTTTGCGCGCGCCTTTGGCGGAACCGCCCGCAGAGTCGCCCTCCACGATGAACAATTCGGTGTTCTCGCGGTTTTTGGCGGTACAATCGGTGAGCTTGCCCGGCAGGCGCAGCTTTTTGGTGGCTGATTTGCGCTGGGTTTCTTTTTCTTGACGACGACGCAGGCGTTCTTCGGCGCGCAGCACAAGAAAATCAAGGATCGCGCCTGCGGATTTGGTGTCAGAGGCCAGCCAGTTGTCAAAGTGATCGCGCACAGAGTTTTCAACCATGCGTGCGGCTTCGGTGGTGGCGAGGCGGTCTTTGGTTTGGCCGACAAACTCGGGCTCGCGGATAAAGCACGACACCAGCGCGCCTGCGCCTGTGGTCAGGTCATCGCGGGTGATCGAGGTGGCCTTTTTGTTGCCCACAAGTTCGCCGTAAGCTTTGATGCCCTTGAGGATCGCCGCCCAAAAGCCGCCCTCGTGGGTGCCACCCTCGGGCGTGGGCACGGTGTTACAATAGGACTGCATAAATCCGTCCCGCGTGGGCGTCCAATTGATGGCCCATTCGACCTTGCCGGGGGCGTTGAATTTCTCAAACGACACGGTGCCCGCGAAGGGCTGATCGGCATAGGTGGTGGCGCTGCCCATGGCTTCATTCAGGTAATCGGCGAGACCACCGGGGAAGTGGAACTTGGCCTCAAGCGGGGTGTCGCCGTCCGAGATCGCGGTTTTCCAGCGGATTTCGACGCCTGAGAAAAGATAGGCCTTGGAGCGCGCCATGGCGAACAAACGCGCTGGCTTGAGTTTCAGCGTGCCAAAGATTTGCGGATCGGGGTGGAAGGTCACGGATGTGCCGCGCCGATTGGGGGCAGCGCCGATTTTAGCGAGGGGGCCTTGCGGCAGGCCGCGCGAAAATTCCATCGCGAAGAGTTCTTTGTTGCGGGCCACTTCGACGCGCAGATGATCAGACAGGGCGTTCACGACAGACGAGCCCACGCCGTGCAAACCGCCAGAGGTTTCATAGCTGTCGCCCGAAAATTTGCCGCCTGCGTTCAGCGTACAGAAAATGATTTCGAGCGCGGATTTGGACGGGTCTTTGGGGTGCGGATCGGTGGGGATGCCGCGGCCGTTGTCGCGCACTGAGACGTGGCCGTTTTCATGCAGCTCGATCTCGATCCAAGTGGCGTGGCCCGCGACGGCCTCATCCATGGAGTTGTCGACAATCTCGGCGACCATGTGGTGCAAAGCGCGGTCGTCCTTGCCGCCGATATACATGCCGGGGCGCAGGCGGACGTGTTCCATATCGTCGAGCACCTCGATGGAAGAGGCGTCATATTCGGAAGCTTTGGCTTTGGTGGTGCCTGTGAGGAGATCGTCGGACATGGGCTTTGCGCTCGATTCTTATGGTTTGCTCGTTTGGGATAGGATTAGACCATTCAACCGGACAAACCGCAAGATGCTGCGAAGTGGGATATGGGGCGCGGGCGCATAGCTTGGATTGGGCGCGCGCAATTTGGGCTTTTGGCCCAAAACCTTGCCCTAGATCAAAGTGGGGGCGCGCGGGGGATGATACACTCGTAGCCGACAAATTCATTAGGAGAAAATTTATGGCGACATCCCCCGTTTCCCCGAAAGCAGCGGCCCCAAAACCACCCGCTTCTGTGGCCAGTGCAACGACAAGCGCTGCGGCCAAAGCCATAAAGCCAACTGCGGCCAAAGCCATAAAGCCTGCGCCAGAGATCGTCACGAATGACGCAGAGAGCGCCAACAAGGCGGGCTTTCCCAAGGTCGCGACGGACAGTTTTGCGCAGGCCTTTGAGGCGGGGCAGTATCCCTATGAGACCAAGTTGTCGCGTGCCAAGTATGAAAAGGAAAAGGTCGCTTTGCAGGCTGAATTGCTCAAGGCGCAGCTTTGGGCGCAAGAAGCTGGCGAGAAGTTCGTGTTGTTGTTTGAGGGACGCGACGCAGCGGGCAAGGGGGGGACGATCAAGCGCTTTACCGAGCATTTAAATCCCCGCCATGCGCGTGTGGTTGCCCTGAACAAACCAACCGATGCCGAACGCGGTCAGTGGTTCTATCAACGCTATCTGGAGCACCTGCCCACCGAGGGCGAAATCGTGTTGTATGACCGATCTTGGTACAACCGCGCAGGGGTTGAACGGGTGATGGGGTTCTGCGAGGCGAACGATTATCTAGAATTCATGCGCCAAACGCCGGAACTGGAACGCATGTTGGTGCGCTCTGGCATTCGGCTGCACAAATACTGGTTTTCAGTGACGCGCGAAGAACAACAGGCGCGCTTTACCTCGCGGGCGTCAGATCCGTTGAAGCAATGGAAGTTGTCACCGATTGATAAGGCGTCTTTGGGCAAATGGGATGATTACACCGAAGCGAAAGAGGCGATGTTTTTCTACACTGACACCGCCGATGCGCCGTGGACGATTATCAAATCCAACGACAAAAAACGCGCGCGCCTGAATTGCATGCGGCACTTTTTGTCCACGATTGATTACCCCGATAAAAACCACGACATCGCCCGCGCACCCGATCCCTTGATCGTGGGCCACGCCTCACAAGTGGTACACTCCGCTGACCACATCTTAGGCGCATCCCTGCACCCGTCGAGCCGACGTGGAAAGAATGCCTAGGGTTTGAGAGTATTTGAATAGGATCAACAGGGGCCGCTCGAAAGGGCGGCTTTTGCTTCGGGTGATGGCACAGAGAACGGCGGATCTGAACCCAAAGTGAAGAGATATTGCCACAGCATAAATGACCCGAAAAACCCGCGCTTGACCTGCGACACAAGAATCATGGATGCTTTCACCAAATTTGTCCCGCTTTGGGGTAATGATATTATATTGGATTTTCAAAATGCGCACTGTCTTGCTTTCTACGCTTTTCCTTTCATTTGCTGCACCTGCTGTTGCCGATCCTACGGTCGGACTTGGTCTGAGCTACAGCTTTGGCGGTGGTCAGCCACAGGCCGGCATAGGGTTGCGCGTGTTCTCAGATGATCAGCAAGATAAAGTCGCGGGCACTGTCGGTATCGATTATATGTTCGGAACCCAATCATGGCGCGGCACCATTGGTGCAGCCTATCTGGCCGAGAACGTCTTTGCAGGCGTTGATCTGGGCTATGACTTGGGTGACGGTAGCTTCGGGTTTGGCGTGAGTGGTGGCGCCGTGAAAACGGCTGAACCTG
>NZ_JBDMZG010000194.1:0-9917 GCF_039769035.1 Pacificibacter sp. | reverse complement strand
TGTCTCATCTTCCACTCCTTGGTGGTTACGATGAGCCAGAAACACTCTCTTAGCAAATACGACTATTTGGACCCATAGGCGCTGACGTCAGACAGCGTAGACGGGCCGCTTATCAATCTGCTTTTTGGGCGCCTGGCCTCTTCAGCAAACTAACAAAGTTTAGGGCTCATGTCAGCGGTTGAGCGATGCTTCTTGTCGGCGCAATCTATCTAGCTGTGCAAAATACGATCGGCCGCAACCGCAGCTGATGTACGGTTATCGACACCCATTTTTTGGAAAATCTGCTCAAGATGCTTGTTCACCGTGCGTGGGCTAAGGTTCAAAATGACACTAATGTCTTTGTTCGTTTTCCCCATTGTGAGCCAATACAACACCTCGGATTCACGAGATGTCAGAGATAGCAATCGCGCGAGGGTTTGTTCATTCGTTTCCGAATTCCCGTGTTTGAATTTGATCAATATTTCATCCGAAGAGGACAAACCCACAAAGGTGAATTCGAACGCATTGAGCGTCAAAGGCACAAGGCTAGAAACGGGTTTGTCCACGCAATCAATAATCCATGTTTGCAGCAGCATCTGTTCAGACGCTTTGAGGTCGAAGTCTAGGAGAGCTTTTTGAGACCCCCATACCAAATGTCCTAAGCGATCAAAGGCCAGAAGAGAGCGTCCAGATAGGTCGAGCGCATCTCGTGCGCTTTGAACCAGTTTTGAATTCACAATGTGGATTCCGATGCGCGCGATCAATTCATCGACGACCACGGGTTTTGTGATGTAGTCGACGCCACCAGCATTCAAGCCGCGGATGACATCGTCCGGCGCGCTGAGACCCGTCATAAAAACGATCGGAGCGTTTGTCATGTTGGGAGCGCGTTTGATGCGTCTGCAGGTTTCGAACCCGTCCATTTTGGGCATGATCGCATCCATGAGAATGACATCGGGTTTAACGCGCGCAACAAGGTCGATAGCTGTGAAACCATCGCGGGCGACGATGACCGACATGCCGTTTTCTTCCAAGGCTGAAGACACCATGCCCAATGAGTTTGGGTCATCATCAACGACCAATGCAATGCTTTTGGAGGAGGCTAGGTTTTCATTCATGGGTGTGGCTCTCCAAGCGAGAAACGATTTCGTTGAGGTCATAGGTTTCAAGTTTTGCCTTCAGGTCCTGCAAAAGAGGCGCAGGGCAAGCTTGATCCGTTTCGAGTTGTGTCAGCATATCACGTATGCCTGCAGCATTGCCGTTGCGTGCAAATGCGATCAATTCTGCCGCCTGCTCAGGAGCAAGGTCTTGGGCGATTTGAAGGGTTTGATTTTGTTCGCTGTGCAGCTGCAGGTCGAGCTTTAGAAACTCCGCGACACGCACCACAAGGTCATCGACGTTGTAGGGTTTTGAAATAAATGCATCGAACAGCGCCACCCGTGGCAAAGGCATTTCGGCGTCTTTGGCGTGGCCCGAGATCATGATGATTGGGATGCCGACAAGCGCGCCTCCGCGCAAATGTTGTGCCAAGGACCATCCGTCTTGCCCAGGCATGTCGATATCCAAAATGAACAGGTCAGGGACGAAGTCTTCCAAAATCGTCAAGGCCAACTCAGCATTCGACGCCGTCACAACTGTAAAGCCAATTGGCTCAAAGACATTTGCGACCAAGGCCAAATGATGCGCATCATCATCGACCACCATGATAGATTTGCGAGGGCCGCGATATCCGGTCACATTCAAGGTGCGATCTTCGGCGGCGATTTCGCTTTCGCGCAGGCTGAGATGCGCAATCGAGGGCAACATCATGCGCACCCTAAACGTGCTGCCTTTGCCCAAAACGCTCTTCACCTCAATATCGCCGCCCATCACTTCGACGAGCAACTTGGTGATCGTCAGCCCCAGCCCTGAACCGCGGGAGCTGCTGTGGCCTGCGCGTTCAAAAGGGCTCCAAATACGGGGCAGAAAGTCTTCGCTGATGCCCACGCCTGTATCGATCACGTCAATCTGCGCCACCTCGTTGCGATAGGCCACGATCAGCTGCACTTTGCCTGTTTCGGTATAGCGCAAAGCGTTGGACAACAAGTTGATCAAGATCTGACGCAGGCGCTTTTCGTCTGAGGCGACCCAATCGGGAAAACGCCCCTTTGTAATGACTTCAAACGCGACGCCCTTTTTCCGCGCATCTTCTTCGAAGATCGATGTGACCTGTTTGATAAACATATTCAGGTTGATCCGGTCCCGCATAATTTCGAGACGGCCCGCTTCGACACGCGATATGTCCAATAGCCCCTCGATCAACCCTGCAAGGTGCTCGCTGCTACGGCGTATCGTCGTCACCGAGGCTTTGCGGTGCGCTGGCATTTCGGGGTCTTTTTCCAACAGTTGTGCAAAACCGTAGATGGCGTTTAAAGGCGTGCGCAATTCGTGGCTGAGCCCTGTCATATAGCGTGTCTTGGCCAAATTCGCAGCTTCGGCTTTGTCTTTGGCGTCTTGCAGCGCCTTATCCGTCCGTTCGTGGGCGCGTATTTCACGCAGCAGTTTGTCTGTTTGTTGATTGGATTCAGAGCGGGCACTGCGGTGGCTCTCATTGACCAAAAGAAACATCCAAACCGCGATGCCAATAACGATGACAGAAATGCCGAAAATGACCGTTAGCACCACAGCAAAATTGTCCTGACCTTCAATGCGCCGGATCACCAACAAAAGACCGCCGATCAATCCGGAGATGACGCTGGTATAAAACGCGAACCGAGACAGGCGTGATGTCGCGATGACCGCTAATCGCGCAGGAAGCCAGCGTTCAAAGGCATTTTGCATGTTGGTTTGAAGCCGTGCGTGGGGTTTGCAGGCGTCTTGGCAATTGCTGTCGAGGGTGCAGCACAATGAACAGATTGCGCCAGCGTGAAACGGGCAGTGGGTCATGTCTTCGCCATCAAAGCGAAAGTCGCAAATTGAACAGGTTTGTAGCCCAACAGCAGGAGGCGTTTGTGCAGGGCGTGCGATATAGTACTTTCCACCCGTGGCAACGGCGATCAGGGGGGCAAAAACAAAGGCTGAGCCGAGCGCGATATACGTCGAAAACGCCTCGGCTAAGGGGCCAAATAGTCCGGTGACCGCGACCAATGAAATGACGCAGGCCCCAAGCATCGCGCCGATGCCAACGGGATTGATATCATACAGATGGGCGCGTCTGAATTCGATGCCTTTGGGACTGAGACCCAGCGGCTTATTCACCACCAAATCGGCCACGAGCGCACCAATCCATGCCACAGCAACATGCGAATATAGGCGCAAAACTTGTTCTAAGCCTTCGAAGACGCCGAGCTCCATAAGCATCAAGGCAATGCCTACGTTAAAGACCAGCCAGACCACGCGGCCTGGATGACTGTGGGTGAGGCGGGAAAAGAAATTCGACCAAGCAATCGACCCAGCGTAGGCATTGGTGACGTTGATCTTAAGCTGGGACAAAATCACAAACAGACCCGTTAACGCCAAGACGAGGGCAGGCGAGCCAAATATCTGATTGAAAGCAGTGAAATACATGAGCGTCGGGTCGCCCGCTTGATCCATCGGCACAGCTTCGCGAATGGCAAGCGTGACAAGGTAAGAGCCGGCGATCATTTTCAAAACGCCTAAAATCGACCAACCTGGGCCGGCAATCACCAACGCAGAAAACCATTTCTTTCGGTCCAAGGCGGTCTTGGGTTCTGGCAAAAATCTCAGAAAATCAACTTGTTCACCTATTTGGGCCACAAGGGAAAAAATCACACCTGAGGCTGCGCCAAACATCAAGATCGTTGAGGTGCCTTTCGCGGGCTCGCTGCCTTCGAAATTGATCCAAGCTTCAACATCATATCCGACATAGGCCAACAAGGCGAAGGGCAGAATGTGGAGCACGACCCACAAAGGCTGCGTCCATGTTTGAAACGACGATATCTTTGAAAAGCCATTTACGACCAGCGGAATGACCACCAATGCACTGATCACGTAGCCAATGAAGATCGGTATTCGAAATAGAAACTCTAAAGCCAGAGCCAAGATGGCCGCCTCAAGGGCGAAAAAAATGAAGGTAAAAGACGCATAGATCAAAGAGGTGATCGTCGAGCCGATATAGCCAAAGCCAGCGCCACGTGTCAGCAGATCGATGTCGACCCCATAGCGCGCGGCGTAATAGCTGATGGGCAATGCGGTCAAGAACAGCAAGGCCCCAACGACCATAATGGCCAAGATGGCGATATCGAAACCATAGGTGAGCGTAAGGGCTGCGCCGATCGCCTCAAGCGCCAGAAACGAAATAGAACCAATAGCTGTGTTTGCGACACGCGCATAGCTCCACCGGCGTGCGCGGCGGGCCGTAAAGCGCAAAGCAAAGTCTTCCATCGTTTCATTCGCGACCCAGCGATTGTAAGTCCGTTTGTCGCTGGTCGCTTGAAGCCCCGTCGCCATGAATTTTTCACCCAACTATCAACGAGACACCATCACGCATTCCGCGCGCAGCCAGAGTGTCCCCGTCGCATTTTCTTTCCCCATTGCAGCATACGGGACAAAACGCGCAGGCCTATACGTCATTCAACGTATATCGGCTGAGCCGCGTTCGGATGATCGTAGTGCCAAGGGCGTTTGACGGAATCGCCCAAAATTTTAGCACTCGAAAAGGAACGGACATGTCTGACAAGGGAACACCAAAGGATTCTTTGGCGGTAACACGCCGCGCAATGATGTTGGGAGGGGCCGCTCTGGGCGCTTCGCTCTTTGCGCCAAAACAACTGTTTGCACAAGACTATCCAACGGCTGAGGTCAACACCACGGGGCTGGCGGTCACAGATGATACGGTCACGGTCGGTATCCTTCACTCGATCACTGGCACGATGGCGATTTCAGAAACTGGCTCTGTTCAGGCTGAAAAACTGGCCATCAAGCAGATCAACGAAATGGGCGGTGTTTTGGGTCGTCAGATCGAAGTGATCCAAGAAGATGGCGCTTCTGATTGGCCGACATTCGCAGAAAAAGCGCGCAAGCTTTTGGTCAACGACAAAGTCGCCTCCGTTATGGGCTGTTGGACATCTGCCAGCCGCAAAGCGGTTCTGCCAGTGTTCGAACAACACAACGGCTTCTTGTATTACCCAACCTTCTATGAGGGCCTCGAGCAAAGCCCGAATGTGATCTACACGGGTCAAGAGGCCACGCAGCAAATCATCGCGGGTCTCGATTGGGTTAAAGAAACCAAAGGCGCGAATACATTCTACCTCTTGGGGTCTGATTACATATGGCCGCGCACATCGAACAAAATCGCCCGCAAGCACATCGAAGAGTTCTTGGGTGGCAAAGTTGTGGGCGAGGAATACTACCCCTTAGGCCACACCCAGTTTAACTCAGTCATCAATAAGATCCGTTTGAAAAAGCCTGATGTGATTTATGCGATCGTTGTGGGCGGCTCAAACGTGGCCTTCTACAAACAGCTCAAAGCCGCAGGCATCGATATGACGGCAGAAGATCCAGTGTTGTTGACCATCTCAGTGACCGAGGATGAAATTCTCGGCATCGGTGGCGAAAACATGGAAGGCGCCTACGCCTGCATGAAATACTTCCAATCCTTGGACAACCCAAACAATGCAGCCTTCGTTTCGGCCTTCAAAGAAATGTGGGGCGAAGACATCGTGATCGGTGACGTGACACAAGCGGCCTACTTGGGGCCATGGTTGTGGAAGGCCGCTGTCGAAAAAGCAGGGTCGTTTGACGTCGATAAAGTGCGCGAAGCGCAAGTCGGAATCGAACTGGACACAGCGCCTGAGGGCTACGTCAAAGTGCATGAAAACCACCACCTTTGGTCCAAAACCCGCGTGGGTCTCGCCAAGGCGGACGGTCAATATGAAGTGGTATTTGAGACAGCTGAATTGGTCGAGCCTGACCCATTCCCTGAAGGCTACCAATAAAGCGCTGACCTCAATCGGTGGCCCGTATCTGCAAATGCGGGCCACCATTTTTCCTTTACAGATCAATGCATAAGGGATCCGTATGTTTTCCGATTATTCCGCGTCTGAACTGGGTGCCATCTTTGCCATGCAAGGCTTTGCTGGGCTCATGTTGTTTTCAGTTTTTGTCCTCATGGCGCTGGGGCTGGCGATCATTTTTGGACAGATGGGCGTGATCAACATGGCCCATGGCGAATTCATGATCCTTGGGGCCTATGTGACATACTTTATGTCCAATTTCTTTTCAGCCTTCATGCCTGGCGTCTTTGGCGCGTACTTTTTTGTCGCGATGATCCTTGCGTTTTGCGCCTCTGGAATATTGGGGCTGTTCGTAGAATGGGCCATCATTCGACATCTCTACAAGCGCCCACTTGATACGCTTTTGGCCACTTGGGGCCTTAGTCTTATTTTACAGCAACTCTACCGCAGCCTGTTTGGCGCGCGTGAAGTTGGCGTGACCATTCCTGACTGGATGATGGGGTCCATGCCTGTCACGGATATGATCGAGGTGCCGATCAATGGCGTTTTTGTCATGATCTTGGCCATCGGTATTTCGTTGTCGGTCTACGTGATGATGTTTAGGTCCAACTGGGGCAAACAAGTGCGTGCGATCAACCAAAATCGGGTGATGGCGGGTGCCGTTGGCATTAACACAGAATGGACTGACCGATTGACCTTCGGCATCGGTTGCGGCGTGGCAGGTGTTGCCGGCTCAGCCTTTACGATGATCGGGTCCACGGGGCCAACCTCGGGTCAGCTTTACATCGTCGACACCTTCCTTGTCGTGGTCTTCGGCGGCGCAGGATCGATCATTGGCACCATCGCCTCAGCGTTCTCGATCAGTCAGGCGCAGTCCATCATGGAATTCTTCCTATCAGGCTCAATGGCCAAAGTGCTGACGCTTTTGGTTGTCGTCGGAATTCTGATGATCCGACCTCAAGGTCTCTTCTCTCTCAAACTGCGCAAATAAGGATTTCAAGGATATGACCTTTCCCAAAACCTCGTTGTTTTCCAAACAAGAAGCGATTGGATTTGCCGTCCTTGCTGTTGTCATCTTTTTGCTGCTGCCCGCGCTCTTGGACAACTTTCGTTTGAACCTGTTTGGCAAGTATCTCACCTATGCGTTCGTCGCTATCGGGCTGGCTCTGTGTTGGGGCGCTGGCGGTATTTTAAGCCTTGGCCAAGGCATCTTTTTCGGCCTTGGCGGCTACTGCATGGCGATGTTTCTAAAGTTGGAAGCCTCGACGCCAGAAAACACATCCATCCAATCCACGCCTGGCATTCCCGACTTTATGGATTGGAACCAGCTGACAGCTTTGCCTGCATGGTGGGTGCCGTTCCATAGCTTCACACTGACACTCATCGCGGTCGTTTTGGTGCCTGTCGTCTTTGCGTTCGTGATTGGTGTCGCGATGTTTCGCAGACGTGTCGGCGGGGTGTATTTCGCGATCATCACGCAGGCCTTTGCCGCGATCTTGACGATCTTGATCATTGGTCAACAAGGCTTCACGGGCGGGGTCAACGGGATCACCGATTTGCGTACCTTGCATGGCTGGGACATCCGAACCGATGCGGCCAAAGAGATCTTGTACTACGTGAATGGCGTGCTGTTGTTTGCAGTGTTGTTTACGGCCCATTTCGTGCGCAAATCAAAATTGGGTCGCATCCTGATCGCGATGAGAGATCAAGAGGATCGCGTGCGCTTTTCTGGCTACGATGTGGCGAGTTTCAAGATTTTCATCTTTTGCCTTGGCGCTGCTTTCGCCGGCATCGGTGGCGCAATGTTCACGCTACAGGTCGGTTTCATGTCACCCACATTGGTCGGGATCGTGCCCTCTATTGAAATGGTGATCTTTTGCGCCGTGGGCGGTCGACTGTCGATCATTGGGGCTGTCTATGGCGCGCTTTTGGTGAACTGGGCCAAAACGTCATTTTCTGAAAGCTTTCCTGAACTTTGGCTCTTTGGCTTGGGCGGCTTGTTTATCGCAGTCGTGATGTTGTTCCCCAATGGCTTGGCGGGCATCTGGACAGAGCAAATCATGCCACGCCTCACCCGCCTTTGGTCAAAACGGGGCAGTGTTTCAGTTGCCAGCAAACCCGCGAAACCCAAATCAAAAGGGGCAGCATAATGAGTGCGCAAGATAGATACCTGTTGAAAGTTGAAGGTCTGACCGTGTCCTTTGATGGCTTTAAGGCTGTGAACGACCTGAGCTTTTATGTCGAGCCAAATGAGTGCCGTGTGATTATTGGACCAAACGGGGCAGGCAAAACCACAGTGTTGGATTTGATCTGTGGTCGCACCAAAGCGACAGACGGATCGGTCAAATTTAAAAACCAAGAACTGCTCAAAATGCGTGAAGATCAGATCGTTCACGCCGGTGTCGGACGCAAGTTTCAAACGCCCTCGGTCTATGAGGATCTGACGGTATTTGAAAACCTAGAGATCAGTTATCCCAAAGGTCACAGCGTGCTGGGCGCGCTCGCTTTTCGTCGCGATCAAATGGTTCAAAGCCGCATTCAAGAAATCGCAGAGACGATTTTCTTGGATGAACTTTTGGATGAGAAAGCGGCCTTTTTGAGCCACGGTCAAAAGCAGTGGTTGGAGATCGGCATGCTGCTGATCCAAGACCCAGAGCTGTTGATGTTGGACGAACCTGTGGCAGGGATGTCTGTCGCAGAACGCAAGAAAACGGCGGAACTTCTGAACCGCATTATTCAGGACAGATCCGTGATCGTGATCGAACACGACATGGGATTCGTCGAAGACATCGCCACCCGTGTGAACGTTCTGCATCAGGGCAAAATGCTGTCCGAAGGTTCGATGGCGCATGTCAAAGCCGACCCAAAAGTCATCGAAGTTTATTTAGGTCATTAAGGGAACAATCGCGATGTTGAACATCAACGATCTACGCGCAGCTTATGGAGAATCCGAAGTTTTGCATGGTTTGGATTTGACCGTCGCTCCGGGTGAAATCATCGCCATTATGGGCCGCAACGGCATGGGCAAAACCACGCTGATGAAAACCTTGATGGGAATCGTGCCAGAAAAAACCGGCAGCGTTGATGTCGACGGTGCCGCCGTGACGGGACTGAAGTCGCATCAACGTGTTGCCAAAGGTATCGCGTATGTGCCGCAGGGCCGGATGATTTTTTCATCAATGACCGTGCAAGAAAACGTGGAAACGGGTTTGACTGTGACGGGCCAAAGCACGGTGCCTGACGACATTTACGAATTGTTTCCGGTTCTTTTGGAAATGAAAGGGCGTCGAGGCGGCAATCTGTCGGGTGGGCAACAGCAACAATTGGCCATTGCCCGCGCCTTGGCATCAAATCCAAAAGTCTTGCTGCTCGATGAGCCAACCGAAGGCATTCAGCCATCTATCATTCGTGAAATGGCACGCACCCTACGTAAAATTAGAGATCAAAAGGGACTGTCGATCATCGTCTCAGAACAGGTCTTGAGCTTTGCTTTGGACGTGGCCGATCGGGTGATGGTCATCGAAAATGGACAGTTCGTTCATGATAGCCCGCGTGACGGCATCGACGAGGCGAAAGTCTCAAAGTTTCTCTCAGTTTAGCCCCATATAGAAAGGATATCGCCATGGCCGATACACTGATTTCAGTAGACCTAAGTGAAAGCCCTCATACCAACGAAAACATTCACAACCGGTGGCATCCGGATATTCCGATCAATGTCTGGGTCGAGCCGGGGGACGACTTTAAGATTGAAACCTACGATTGGACCGGCGGGCAGATCGCCAATAATGACGACGCCAGCGATGTGCGTGATGTGGAATTGGAGCAGGTGCACTATCTGTCTGGTCCGATTGGCGTCAAGGGCGCTGAGCCGGGCGATTTGCTTGTGGTTGAGATCTTGGACATCGGCGCGAAAGAGGAAATGCAATGGGGCTTCAACGGCTTCTTTTCCAAACAAAATGGCGGCGGCTTTTTGACCGAACATTT
>NZ_JBDMZG010000193.1:0-5710 GCF_039769035.1 Pacificibacter sp. | reverse complement strand
GAGCCGACGCAACAGGCCAATGCGTTCGACCACGAATTGCGCGCGACACGCATGGTGGTCTCAATCTCATCAAAACCGAGTGCAACGGCGATCGCTGCATCGGCGGCCAATTGTAAGGGATCGTCCTTAGCGTTGGTCACATGGGCCTGATTGCCAGGGCTTTGACGGGCGCGCATTTTGGAATAGGCAAAGGCAATCTCCATGGCGTTAAGTTGCGCCACCGCCTCGGCCAGCTTGGCTGGGGTCAGGCCACGGGCGAGACGGGTTAGGTCGACGCGCGGCACATTCATATCCACCAGCATCCGCGCCAGTTGCTCCGAGGGGATCGCCATGGCTTCCTCGGCGATTTCTGGATCGACATGATAGTTGGCAATGAAAGCATCGATCAAATCGAAGTCATCAGAGGCCACACCGTCCATTGATGCGACCTTGCCTGCTTTGATCCCAATGCCAGGCGATGGGTCGGCCGAACCGCTGAAGGCCGAAAAACCATTTTCGGGGTCTTCGACCGCAAACCTGTCCAATCTCAGAGTGCGAGCATCCCAATCGTCGACGCGCTTCCACCGGTTGGCATCATAACTTTGGCCCATACCCTTCCCTCTCAGCTTTCATTGTCCATTGCGCCACAAACAAGCCGTGCTCCATGACGCTGGATGGCATCGCGTATCAACGGATCAGGGGGACGGTCGGTTATCAGACAGACATTCTTTTGAATCGCGACCGTCTGTTGCAGCGACCGCATTCCAAATTTTGAGGCATCTGCCAGAACCACGGTTTCATCGGCATTTCTGATCATCGCGGAATATACCTGTGCGATGGTTAGCGAGGCCTCACTGATGCCGTTGGTATCAACGCCTGAGGCCCCAACGACAGCTAGTTTGGTGCGGAATTTCGAAATGCTTTCAAGCGTTTCACCACCGCTGACTACCCCTTCTTCGGGTTCGACAATACCGGGCAGGGACATGACCTCAATCGTGGGATTAGTTGAGAGTTCCATGGCAATGCTAAATGAGGGAGTTAGCACCGTCAGCTGTCGCCTGGTTTGGCGCAGAGCGCGTGCGAAGAGCAGCGTGGTGGCCCCACCGCCAATGAAAAGACTGTTCGAATTGCTCACATACTCGACCGCCATGTGAGCGATCTTTTCGCGTGCGGCGATGTGCTGCGTTAAACGTTCTTCCAAGGCAGGCTCAAAGGATTTGGTGCGCACGGCACCACCATATGTGCGCTTGATCTGGCCCGTCCGATCCAGCTCGGACAGGTCGCGTCGGACCGTTTCAGTTGAGACGTCCAGCTGATCCGCAAGCTCGTTCACACGAATCGAAGCGTTCTTTTCCAGTACGCTCAATAAGAGATCTTGCCGTCTTGTTTTTTTTGACATCTTTGCCTTTCACACAGCAGTCTTCGGCACAAGTTTTTACAAACTTCACAATAAACCTAAAACTATTTTGACCGAAAGCCCACAAAAAAAGTTGCAAGATGTGTATTTGGCGATAACATTTAATTAATTGCAAAAGGGGATTCGCGTGTTCAACTACGGTTACTTTTCCTTCGACTCGAAGGAGTCGTTGATGCAGAAAGCGGCGGAATATTGGAATCCAGGCAAGGTCAGCTTCTGGACGGAAGCGGGCACGCCGATGGTGATCGACCGGCGCGAAGGGTATTTCCTTCACGATATGTCGGGCAAGCGGCTGATTGACCTGCACCTGAACGGCGGCACCTACAATTTCGGCCATCGCCATCCTGAACTGGTCGATGTGCTAAAATCAGGTCTCGACTATTTTGACATGGGCAATCACTGGTTTCCGTCCGTTGCGAGGGCGGCCTTCGCCGAACAGCTAGTAAAGACCGCGCCACACACGAAATACGCCATCTTCGGCGCAGGCGGAGCCGAGGCCGTTGAGATTGCGCTCAAAACAGCGCGCTATGCGACCAAGCGTAAAAAGATCGTGTCGATCGTCAAGGGCTATCATGGGCATTCCGGTCTGTCTGTCGCTACGGGAGATGAGCGGTTTTCGAAAATCTTTCTGGCAGACAATCCAGAAGAGTTTATCCAGGTGCCCTTCAACGATGCGAATGCGCTTGAGGATGTATTGAGAGGCGGCGATGTGGCGGCATTTATCATCGAGACAATTCCGGCCACTTATGGATTTCCTATGCCTGAAGACGGCTATCTGAAGGCCTGTCAGGAGTTGTGCCACAAATACGGGGCCAAATTTATCTCGGATGAGGTGCAAACTGGTCTGATGCGCACAGGTGTCATGTGGGGTTGGCAGGGTTACGGGTTGAAGCCAGATATCTTTGTCTGCGGTAAAGGCCTGGGAGGTGGTATTTATCCGATCAGTGCTTGTCTAGTGACCGAAGAATGCGGCCAATGGCTGGTCGAAGATGGGGCTGCGCATATCTCAACCGCAGGTGGATCCGAACTGGGGTGCGTTGTGGGCCATCATGTCATGGAAATGCTTCAGCGGCCTGAGGTTATTTCAAACGTGCATTTTGTTTCTGAGTATTTCTCCAAAAGCATGGCCGAAATGATGGTGCGCCACTCAGATTTTTTTGTGGATGTGCGCCAGCGTGGTGTGGTGATGGGGCTGGAGTTTGACCACCCCGAAGGCGCAGTGGCAGTTTCTCGTGCGCTTTATGAAAACGGGATCTGGGCGATCTTCTCGTCTCTGGATAAGCGCGTGCTTCAATTCAAGCCTGGCGTGGTTTTGGATGTGGACACCTGTCAGGAAATCATGGACCGCTTTGACGCAGCGATGCCTCGCGCACGCCAGTTGCTCAAAAACGGAAGGCGCGCCGCATGATCGAAAATACTAATACCATAGGTGACACGCCACGCTTGGCAGTTCCCGATAGATCGCTCTCGAAGGCGCGAATGAAAGTGGGCCGAGCGGCATGGGCCGCGCGGTATTACAAAAGCTTCAGCCGTGATGCTGTTATGGCGATTGCTGAAGCGATGGCAAAAGCAGGCTTCGCAAAGGCCGCCGAGTTTGCCGATCTGGCTGTATCTGAAACCGGATATGGCGTGGTCGAGCATAAGACGCTTAAAAATCAGTTGTGCACCCATGCCCTGCTAGATCACTATCGCGATCTTGATCTGATCACACCGCGTATTGACGCTCAGCGTAAAATTGTCGAGCTTCCCAAACCTGCTGGCGTGGTCTTTGCATTGGCTCCGGCAACCAATCCGGTAGCAACAGTCTATTACAAGGCAATGTTGGCAGTGCTAAGCCGCAATGCTATCGTTATTAGCCCACATCCAGGCGCAAAGTGGGTCTCGTTGCAGGCTGCACACCACCTGGCCAAAGCCGCTGAGGCCGCAGGCGCACCTTCTGGTTTGATCCAATGTATCGAAGAACCCTCTATCCCTATAGTTCAAGATATCATGGCGTCGGACAAGATTAACGTGATTATAGCCACTGGAGGCTCTTCAATGGTGCGAGCGGCCTATTCATCGGGCAATCCCGCCTTGGGGGTCGGACCCGGTAACGCGGTGGCTTATGTCGATGTCACAGCTAAAGTGGACGCAGCGGCCAGGTGCCTTGTGGACAGCAAGAGCTTTGACAATTCGGTCTTGTGCACGAACGAAAGTGTCGTTGTTACACTGGAAAGTAACCGTGGCAATTTGGAGCGCGCTTTGCGCTCGGCTGGGGCGCATGTGTGCAATGAGGCGGACACAGACAAGCTGCGCGATTACCTCTTTGGAAGTGAGGCTTTTACGCTGGAGGCGATTGGTAAATCCGCCCAGTGGATTGCCAAACGGGCAGGCATCCGTGTCAGCCCTACGACCAAGATTTTGGTGCCTGTAGTTCCCACTCCAGGGCAGGATGATCTACTTTTCCGAGAGAAGCTCTGCCCGGTGCTGACCTTGACCGCCGCTGTGGATTTTGATCAAGCGGTTACATTTGCCAAACATACAACCCGGCGCGGCGCGGGCCATTCCGCAGCCTTCCACGGCGAAGATAGCACACGTCTCGTGGCTTTTTCGCAGGAGATGCCGGTCTATCGCGTGGTGGTGAACGCGCCCTGTTCGCAAGGGGCCGCAGGGTTTGCCACGCATTTGCCGCCCGCGTTTACGATTGGCACAGGCTTTGCTGGCCGCAGTTCAGTGGGCGAAAACGTGGGGCCGCAACATCTAGTCCATTGGACGCGTATTGCCTACGATAAGGATCAGCCTGTTGATCTGGCCAGTATTGATTTGACCCATGTGTCTTCGGAGCGGCCAATGATACCTGTTCAGACGTACCATGCACCGCAACAGACAAGCGGGGCAGGGGATGTGACCCGCAACGAGTTGCGCCAGTTGATCATGGAAGAGCTTCGTAGCCTGAAGGGAGATGTCGGATGACAGATCTTCGCGCATCGATTTTCATTGACCAGCTCCAACCCCAAACCCTGGCCTATATTGCTACATGGATGCGTGGTACGTTGCCCCGCTTGCGAATGGCGGCGCAGATTGTTGAAATTGCACCGGGGCTGGATGTTGAAGTCCTGACCGACACAGTCCTGAAAAGTGCGGATGTGCGCGCAGGACTTTTAGTGGTAGAACGTCAGTTCGGCACTTTGCAGTTTCATTCCCATTCCACTTCTGAGGTGCATTCGGGCGCAGACGCCATCCTTAGAGCCTTGGGCAAAACCATGGACGATGTAGCCTCGCCGAAAATCCTAGCGTCGAAGCTGGTGACTAACGTGGATGACCAGCACGCGTTTTTGATGAACCGCAACAAACTGGGCTCGATGGTTCTAGGGGGCGACAGTATTTACCTGCTGGAATGCCAGTCAGCAGCCTATGCCATTCTGGCCTGTAACGAAGCTGAAAAAGAGGCAGATGTGAAATTGATCGACATGCGCATGATAGGAGCGAACGGAAGGTTGTACCTTGCTGGAACCGAGGCCGATGTGCGCAATGCCAGAAACGCGGCTGAAAGCGCGCTCCGTGATGCAGGGGCTGTCTGATGTCAGTACTTCGGGACGAAATTCGCTCCATTCTGCGCGAGGAAATAGCTGCGCTCAAACGTGGGGAACAGAGCGAAGTGCTGACGTTCGAAACGGTGAGGATCAGCTCAAGTGCGGATTTGACCCGATTTTCTCAAGATCTGGTGACCCGTGGGCAGGATTCAGCTTTTGCCGCCCGAGTGGCACAAGGCAGGCACCGCTTCGATTTGGAACAGCACCGACCTGTTGGCGCGCTGAGTGTGTCGGCCCCTGCCAAACCCAGACCAAATGTGCTGACGAAAACTCTCGTGACCGAACGCGACATCGGCGCTTTGGGCGCCGGAACACAGGTTCTGAGCATAGGTAAGACATCACGACTAACCCCATTAGCGCGCGACGAAGCGCGGCGCAGGGGCATTCGGATCGAAAGGAGTGAGGTATGATTAAAGGTCGTGTTATCGGCAAAGTCTGGTCCTCGCGTCGCGTTGACGCAATGCCCAGCGGCGCGCTTTTGGAAATAGAAACAGCCGGTGGCGGTACGCTCATCGCATTTGATCCCTTAGGCTGCAACAGTGGTGAGGCAGTTCTGATCACCCAAGGATCAGTCGCTGCAGGGTATTTCACGGGCAAAACTGCCCCGGTCGATGCACTTATCATTGGCTCGATCGACGAAGAGACTAAGACTAAAAAAACCAATAAATCATGAAGGAAGAGACACATGTCCAACCAAGCAATCGGAATGATCGAAACCAAAGGCTACGTGCCGGCCTTGTCT
>NZ_JBDMZG010000192.1:0-21703 GCF_039769035.1 Pacificibacter sp. | reverse complement strand
TGCTGGCATGAACCGCGCCTCGATTGGCGTGCAAGATTTTGATCCGCAAATCCAAGAAACCATTGGGCGCATCCAATCTTACGCGGTCACCAAAGCCGCCGTTGATGGATTGCGCGCACGTGGGATCAAATCGCTCAATGCCGATATTTTATACGGGCTGCCCGGACAAACCCGCGAAAAGATCGCCGACAGTGTGAACAAGCTTTTGTCGCTGTCGCCCGACCGTGTGGCGCTGTTTGGCTATGCCCATGTGCCGTGGGTGGCACGCCGTCAGTCGATGATTCCCACCGACGAATTGCCCACGCCTGAAGAACGCCTAGAGCTGTTCAACGTCGCGCGCGATCTGTTTTCGATGGATGGGTATGCAGAGATCGGCATCGACCACTTTGCCCGCAAGGGCGACGGTCTGGAAGTGGCCGCGCGCGCAGGCAAATTGCGCCGCAATTTCCAAGGCTACACAGATGACAAATATCAAACCATGATCGGTGTCGGCGCGTCGTCTATTGCGAAATACGCCCAAGGCTATGCACAAAACGCGCCATCTACATCTGACTATCAAAAACGGGTGCGAGCGGGGCAATTGCCCATCACCAAAGGGCATACCTTCACCGCAGACGACCACCTGCGTGGGCGGATCATCGAAGCGTTGATGTGTGATTTTCGCGTGACGTATGACGATTTACACAATCAGTTTGCCTTGTCGCAAACCGACTTTGACGCCTTCGCCAGGGGTGTCGCTGCGGCCTTTCCAAAGATGCTTGGCATCTCGCACGCCGCTATCGAAATTTGCGAACACGCGCGGCCATTGACCCGCATGATCGCCAAGCATTTCGACACCTATGCGATGTCGCAGGCGCAACATTCTAGCGCTGTGTGAGCCTGCGTTTTAGCGCTCTTATTTCCAGTCGAAAAACCCGTCGCCTGCGCGGGCCAAAAGACGCTTGGCCAGTGTTTCGCCCAAAGACGCGCCCTCTTCAATCGGGCCGCTGATCTCATCGGCCAGCGCCTCTGATCCATCCGTGCGCAGGATTTCACCGCGCAGACGCAGGCTGTCGCCTTCAAGTGTCGCAAGCCCCGCAATCGGAGTTTCGCACGACCCGTCAAGGGCAGCCAAAAACGCGCGTTCAGCAGCCAAACGTTGGCCCGTGGGCACGTGATGCAACACCTCCAACAGCGCATGGGTGTTGTCATCATCAAGGCGACGTTCGATCCCAATCGCGCCTTGTGCCACCGCAGGCAGCATCTCGTCAGGTGCAATTTCTGTGCGTGGCACATCGGCGGCGTTCAGGCGATTAAGCCCCGCCATCGCCAAGAACGTCGCTTCTGCCACACCCTCTTTCAATTTCTTAAGCCGCGTTTGCACATTGCCGCGAAATTCGACGACGTCCAAATCAGGACGACGGTGCAACAGCTGCGCTTTGCGACGCAAAGACGAGGTGCCCACAACAGCGCCCTGCGGCAGATCGGCCAAAGTGCCACCATTCAGCGTCACAAAAGCATCGCAAGGATTTTCGCGCGGCAGGTAGCAATCCAAGATTAAACCCTCGGGCTGATCCACAGGCATGTCTTTCATCGAATGCACCGCGATGTCGATGTCGCCCGCCAAAAGCTGGTCTTCGATTTCGCGGGTAAACAGCCCCTTGCCGCCGATTTCTTTCAGCGCACGATCTTGCACGCGATCCCCTTGGGTCGAAATCACCACCACGTCAAATGCCTCAATCGGAAGGGCAAAAGCCGCCATAAGTCGCGCGCGGGTTTCATGAGCCTGAGCCAGCGCCAGCGGAGAACCACGGGTGCCGATTTTCAGAGTGCGAGCGGGGGTTGGGAGTGTGACTGTCATAACCGAGATTTACCTGCGACGTGATGGCCTGACAAGCATGGAATGCTTGACAAAACCGCGCAGGCGCGAGACCAACGTCCAAGCAATTTTGGAAGGGCGGAACATGGCAGACAAAACAATCCTCAAAGCGCTACGCGGCGAAACGCAGGCCGTACCTCCGATTTGGATGATGCGCCAAGCAGGACGGTATTTGCCAGAGTACCGCGCGACACGTGCCCAAGCCGGTGATTTTTTGAAGCTGTGTTACAACCCCGAACTGGCTGCCGAAGTCACCTTGCAGCCCATTCGTCGCTTTGGTTTCGATGCCGCCATTTTGTTCGCTGACATTCTGCTGTTGCCCCAAGCTTTGGGCGCTGATCTGTGGTTTGTCACCGGTGAAGGCCCGCGCCTGTCGACCATCACCAAAGACGAAGATTTCGCGCCGCTCTTGGGAAAAGACGACATCCACAAGGTGTTGAACCCCGTCTATGAGACCGTGAAAATCCTGTCCTCTGAACTGCCCTCCGAGACCACTTTAATCGGCTTCGCTGGCGCGCCTTGGACTGTGGCCACTTACATGATTGCGGGTCGCGGCACGCCGGATCAAGGCCCCGCCCATGCGCTGCGCGAGGGCAACAACGCGTTGTTCGAAAAAGTCATTGATCTACTGACTGTCAGCACGATTGAATATCTTGATATGCAGATCCAAGCCGGTGCCGAGGTGGTCAAAATCTTTGACAGCTGGGCGGGGTCTTTGAAGGGCGAGGCGTTCGAGAAATACGCCGTTGCCCCTGCCCGCATCATCACGCAAGAGCTGAAAAAACGTCACCCCAATGTGCCAATTATTGGCTTCCCGCGCGAGGCAGGCGACGGCTATATCGGTTTCGCCAAAAAGACTGGCGTGGACTGTGTGGCGCTTGATAATTCGGTCAGCCCTGAATGGGGCGCCAAACATGTGCAGGTCGATGGCTGTGTGCAGGGCAACCTGAAATCCTCGCATATGGTGACAGGCGGACAGGGCTTGATCGACGAAGTGCGCCACGTGCGCGATACATTCGCGAACGGTCCGCATATTTTCAACCTCGGCCACGGCATCACGCCTGACGCTGACCCAGACAACGTGGCGTTGATGATCGAAACGCTGCGCGAAAACGCATGATCCGCGCCGCCAAACCCGCCGATATGGAGGCTATCGCAGCCCTCCAAATCGCCAGTTGGCGCGGGGCTTACCGTTGCCTGTTGTCAGATGAATATCTTGGTCAGCCCGTCGTGGACGATCTGCGCGCCAAATGGGTGGGCATGGATGTGTCTGCCGAAGATATTTTGCTGGTGTCGGAAACAGACGGCGATGTGGATGGGTTCATCTATGTGATCTGTTCGCGCCAGCCTGCCTATATCGACAATCTACACGTTACGCCCAAGCGCAAGCGGTCCGGTATTGGCGCGGCCTTGATGCGAAGCGCCGCGCAACAGATGATCGATCAAGGCGTCGAAAGCGTCTATCTGACTGTTATCACGGACAATATCCCCGCAGTGCAATTCTATGAAAAGATGGGCGGAACCCGTGGTCCGGTTCAAGACGAAAAGCTTTACGGCGAACCTGTGACCACCTATCCAATCACGTGGACTGACCTCGCACAGCTGCGCGACGCTTAGACTTTCAGGCCGAACCACACTGCAATGGCGACAAGTGCGAGCGCCATCACGCGCCGCAACGTCTTTCTGTTCGCCTGCGTCCCGATCCAATTGCGGGCAAGGTCGGCAAGAATGACAATCCCCAAATGAATCACCGTCGCGACCACGACAAAAGTCACTGATAACGTCACGGTTTGCGCCGCCACAGACGGCCCTTGCGTTACAAATTGCGGCAACATGGCAATATAAAACACGCCTGCTTTGGGATTGAGGACATTGACGATAAACCCACGCCGAAAATAGCGTGCGTTTTCGTCTGAAAACTCGTTGTCTTCGGCGGTCTCCTCGCGCCAAGCGTCAAAGGCCAGCCACAGCAAAAACGCAACGCCGGCCCAGCGCAAAGCTTCGAACAAAACCGGTGACGACGCGATGACGGCCGCCAGCCCAAATGCCGCCAACAGCCCAATCACCAACAATCCCAAGGCAACGCCAGCCACCGCCGCATAGCCTGCGCGGCGCCCTTCAGTGGCGGACAGCACCGCAAGATAGGCCATGTTCGGGCCGGGTGTTAACTCTACAACGGCAGAGGCCAAAATAAACGCGAGTAGCGCGTCACCAAAGTCCACCCTACACCCACTTCGCCAAAGGCGGCAGGGACATCAGAACGGCGTTGGCATCGTGGCCCGTTTCCAGACCAAATTTGGTACCGCGATCATAGACCAGATTGTATTCCGCATAGAGGCCACGGTGCACAAGCTGCGCATCTTTGTCGGCGTTATTCCAAGGCGTGTTGCGGCGTTTTTCTGTGGCGCCTAGGAAGGCGGGCAAGAAGGCGCGGCCGACGTCTTGGGTGAAGGCAAAATCAGCCTCCCAATCGCCTGTGCAGTGATCATCGAAAAAGATGCCGCCGACACCACGTGCGCGGTTGCGGTGCGGGATGTAGAAATACTCATCCGCCCACTCTTTGAACTTGGGGTAGTAAGACGCGTCATGGCGGTCGCAGTGCTCTTTTTGCACGGCGTGAAATGCGGCTGTGTCTTCGTCGTATTCAATACAAGGATTCAAATCTGATCCACCGCCGAACCACCACGCATGCGGCGTCCAAAACATCCGCGTGTTCATGTGCACCGCAGGCGCATGGGGGTTTTGCATATGCGCGACAAGCGAAATGCCAGCCGCCCAAAAGCGCGGATCGTCTTTCATTCCAGGCAGGCCTTTGCGAGCCGCCATAGCGTTTTGCGCGCGCGCGCCTAGCGTGCCGTACACGGTGGAAATATTAACGCCAACCTTTTCAAACACGCGGCCACCGCGCATCACGGACATCAATCCGCCACCCGCATCAGACCCATCATCAGACGTGCGCTTGGTCTCAGAGACTTCGAAACGCCCCGCAGGTTGATCCGCGAAAGGCCCCGTGGTTTGCGTGTCTTCCAAGCCCTCAAACGCCGCAACGATGTCATCGCGCAAAGACCGGAACCATGCAGAGGCACGTGTTTTTTCGTCTCTAAGATCATCCATGGTCACTGCGTCCTTAATCGATAATTTCCGCGTCCGTGTTAGCAGGATTACGCCTATGGTGCCAAGGGCGCTTATAGCGCGGCAAATAGGCGCTATGATGGGGCCAAATAAGGAGACGACCGATGCGCCCATTACTCATTTTGCCCGCACTGCTGCTTTTGGCAGCCTGTTCGGAACAACGCATGTGCATTTCGCGCGCAACGCAAGACTTGAATGCCGTGAACCGTTTCATAGCCGAAGCCGAAGGCAACTTGTCGCGTGGGTACGCCTTGTATCAGACCCAAGTGGTCGAAAATGAACGCGTGGCCTGTGGCACGAAAGAGGACGGATCACGCATTTATTGCTGGGTGCCGGTGGAAAAAACCGTGATCAAACGCAAAGCCATCGATCTTGACGGGGAAGCCGCGAAACTTGTGCAATTGCGCAAGAAACAAAGCGCCTTGGCCATTCAAGCACAGGCGGGTGTTGAGGCCTGTAAAGCCGCCTATCCAGAATAAGCTGAAAGCGCGCTTTAGGGCGAGGTTTAATGTGCGGGTGTGCGAACTGGGTCGACCAAGGTGCGCCCGCCATCAACCGTCAAAATCTGTCCGGTCATAAAGCCCGCACCATCTGAGGCGAGGTATTGAACCGTTTCAGCAATTTCCGTCGCCGACGCAATGCGCCCGAGCGGCGTTTTGTCGATGATCTCGTCGCGGTAGTCTTCGTTTTCCGTCAGAATATCTTGCAAGCTCGCGCTCATGACGGACCCAAATGCCACCGCGTTGACGCGAATGCCATGAGGGGCCAAAGCGACAGCCATGGATCGGGTCATTTGATCCACTGCAGCGCTGGAAATTGAAAACGCCATCAAACTTGGGTGCGTGCGCCGCGCCGCGATGGACGACAAGTTCACGATCGTACCCACTGGTCCATTTGGATTTTCGTCACGGTTTGCGTTTTTGCGCATCCATTTCGACACCTGTTGCGTCATCCGCAGGCTCGTCATGAGGTTTTGTTCGATCAGGTATTCAACCTTGTCTTCTTTGGCCAACATCGGGTCACAGCTCGCCACCTGACGCGACGCGTTCACAAGAATATCAACACCATCAAAGGCATCGATTGTTGCGGACAGCAGATTGGCAATCGTCAGCTTTTGACGCAGATCACCCGCAAAATAGCGCATTTTGGAACCGTCATCTTCCGACGCTTCGCCGATTTCAGCGGCAAGCTTGGCTTCGTCCATATCTGCGCACATCACGTTGGCCCCTTGGGCCTCGAAGTGGCGCGCAATCGCCAGACCAATGCCATTCGCGGCACCTGTTACAATGGCGGTTTTTCCAGCGATCGAGAAGCTCATGTCAAATCTCCGATTCTATTCGCACCACGTTACGATGATCTTTTGCCTACGCGAAGGGGCTTTGATGCCAGCAGAATTTTAAAGGCTGGTGTGCCTTCTAATTCCTCAACAGCGCCAAAATGTTCAGCCAATGTGGCCTCATATGGCAAGTGACGGTTGGCCACCATCCACAGCTGCCCATGCGGTGCCAAACACCGCGCGGCTGAGGCGATGAACGCCTGACCAAGGCCAGGATCAGCGGCGCGTGTCGTGTGAAACGGTGGGTTCATGATGATGCCATCAAAACCTGGTTTCGCTGTAAAACTTGTGACATCGGCCCATGTGAACACCGCACGCGGGTCGTCGATATTGGCGCGCGCACAATCTAAGGCCGTAGCTTCCGCTTCCACAAGCGTCAGGCGTTTGACGCCGTCACAGCTCAAAATATGACGCGACAAGTACCCCCAGCCCGCGCCAAAATCAGCCAGTTTCGCTGGCAACTTGGCTGGCAATGCAGCCACAAGCGCCGCTGAAGCCTTATCGATACGATCCGCAGAGAACACGCCAAGGCGGGTTTCAAACCCCTCAACAGAGCCAAGTGCGCCCGGATCGGTCCAATCTGCAAAGTCGCCGCCCGCAAAGGCAAACGCCTTGCCGTGCGCTTTGGAAATCAGCTTGGTCACATCCACAAGTTTGCGCACATCTTTGAGCAGGCTATCAATGCCATCGGTTTTCTGACCGTCCACGATCACGCGTGCACAGCGCGACGCGGCATCTGCGATCAAAGCGCGCGCTTCGCGTTTGGCGCGCGGCACACAGACGATCCCAAGGTCATATTGCCCTTCAGGTGCGGTGCTTGCCGCAAAGCCTTGGGCGACAAAAGCGTCATAGTCAGGCTTAAACCCCTGCACAATGTGGACTTGAGACCCGCTTAGGTCGCTCAAATCAACTCCGGCACGGGGGCGATAGACCACAACCTTTTGGGGCTGGTCTTGTCCATCAAGGACGAGGGATAATCTTGGGGATACCATTGGCAGGTCCGGCGCGAACGCCTATTCCTTTTCCATTGTGCATTGCAGCGGGTGTTGATGACGACGCGCGAAATCCATCACTTGTGCCACCTTGGTTTCAGCAATCTCAAAGGCAAAGACGCCAACAACGGCCAAACCTTTTTTATGTACAGTCAACATGATCTCAGTGGCTTGCGCATGGCCGATGCCAAAGAAACGCTCCAACACGATGATCACGAACTCCATCGGAGTGTAGTCATCGTTCAAAAGCATCACTTTATACAGCGGCGGGCGCTGCGTTTTGGGCTTTGTCTTCAAAGCTAAACCGACGTCACCATCATCAAAGCGATCATCTTTATCGGACATTTTCAAAGGCAAACGGATCACGCTGGGCGCTCCAATTCATGGAATACAGATTACGAAGGGTTCGGGCGCTTTATATAGACCCTTTTTCAGACGAATAAAGAGGGTTATGCCTTTGCAGGTTAACCAGAGGTGCAAAATGACCGCAAAATTGACCACAATTGCCTTTGATGCCGACGATACGCTTTGGGAAAACGAAGAATTCTTTCGCATCACCCAAGAGCGATTTGCCGATTTACTGGCGGATTACATGCCGCCGGATCATATCGCGGACCGGCTTTTGGCGGCAGAGCATCGCAACATTGGTCACTACGGGTTTGGCATCAAGGGCTTTGTCTTGTCCATGATCGAAACCGCCATTGAGGTGACGGACGAACAAGTGCCCGCCAGCGTGATCAAAGAGCTGATCCTTGCGGGTCAAGACATGTTGCAACACCCCATTCATCTGCTGGACGGGGCGGCAGACACCGTTGCGCAACTGGCCGAAACCCACCAAATTTTGCTGATCACCAAGGGCGATCTCTTGGACCAAGAACGCAAACTGGCACAGTCCGGTTTGGGGGAGCTATTCGACGGAATTGAAATCGTGTCCGCGAAAACGCCTGAGGTCTATGGCCAGATTTTCAACCAGCGTAACGTGACCCCGAGTGCCGCAATGATGGTTGGCAATTCGATGAAATCCGACGTTGTCGCCCCCATTGATGCAGGTGCATGGGGCGTGTTTGTGCCCCATAATTTGACATGGGCAATCGAGCACGCCGAACCGCCGATCGCGAATCCCCGCTACCGAAAGCTCGACAGTTTGCGCGCTTTGCCGGATTTGATCGAAGACCTTTGATTAAAAATCGCCCGCATCACCCAAATAAATTTTGCATCCACCTCAACGCCTTGCACCCGAAATTTGAGCATATTGCGCATCTGCGTTTTGATGGCACCATATGTAGCGTTGCATCAACTGCACAGTCTAAACCCCTCTGAAAATTGATAGTTTGCGGATTTCAAACCCTGTGTTACGCTGAATTTATTAAGTCGGGCGAAACGATCCGATATAATGAGGCAGATATATTATGGTAAGCAACGTGCAAGCACGCGCTAAAGCGTGCGCCGTTCCACAGAGCATTTTATCCTTTATGCTCGTCGCGCTCCTTGTGGTCTTGGCCCCAATGCAACAGGCGACGGCCGCTGAATATGCAGCGATGGTCATGGATGCCCGCAACGGCAAAGTCCTTCATTCCAGAAACGCAGACACGCGGTTGCATCCCGCGTCTTTGACCAAAATGATGACGCTCTACATCGCGTTTGAAGCTGTCGAGCACGGCGAAATTTCGCTGGACACCAAAGTCACCATTTCCCGCCACGCCGCAAGCGAGCCGCCTTCGCGCTTGGGCTTGAAGGCTGGCCAAAAAATTAAACTGAGATACTTGATCCGCGCTGCGGCTGTGAAATCTGCCAACGATGCAGCCACCGCAATCGGCGAAGCGATTGAAGGGTCAGAAGCCGCATTTGCGCGCCGGATGAACCGCACCGCCAAAGCCTTGGGCATGTCTCGTACAACCTTTAAGAACGCGCACGGGTTGACCGAAAAAGGTCACCTGTCTACGGCGCGCGACATGTCTGTCTTGGGGCGTCACGTATTTTATGACTTCCCTGACTACTACAATCTGTTTTCACGCAAGACCGCCGATGCTGGCGTGCGCACCGTGTCACACACCAACACGCGCTTTCTCAACAGCTACAAAGGTGCTGACGGCATCAAAACCGGCTACACATCCGCTGCGGGCTTTAACCTTGTGGCCTCTGCGCGCAAAGGCAACGAGCGTATTATCACCACCGTCTTTGGCGGCCGCTCCACCATTACGCGCAACGCACGCGTCACTGAATTGATGGACCTTGGCTTTAAGCGGGCAGGCACACGCGTTGCGGTCAACAAGCCACGCAAACCGCAGTATTTGGGCAAAATGTCTCAAAACACAGCTGTTGCAAGTGCAAAACCGTCAACGAAATCAACAACGATGCCGACAGTCATCAATGGCACAGGCACGACAAGCAAACGCATTCGCCTAAACCTTGCGGTCAACTCCAGCCCCTTCCCGGCCCCGCGCCCATTGCGCAACTTGCCACCGGAAAAAGAGACCGTCTTGTTGGCCATGTCCGACGATATTTTGAACGCGGTTGCGGACACAAGTGCGGATGATGCGGTCGTCGCAGCCCTCGCAGAATCGGCAGTGGCCGCCGTCACTGCAAAACCTGAGGCGCCAAAACTGACCAAAGCGGAACTCGTATTGGCCAGCTACAAGCCAGTGCCGCGCCCTCAGAAACTGCAATTGGCGTCTATTGAACCCGTCTCAGCGCAAATGGCACCGACCGTGCCGGCCGCTCCAGTGCAAGACGCAGGTCCACAGATCGTGACGCGCATGTCCACCTCTGGCAGCCGCCATTGGGGCGTGAACGTCGGAACATACGGATCGGAATTTGAAGCGCGCAAAGTGTTGCTTAAGACAGCGCTATCCGAACTGGAAAGCTTGGACGGCGCCTTGCGAAAAGTTGTGCGTGGCAAAGGTGGCTACAACGCGAATTTCTTGGGTTTGACACAAGAAGTCGCCGCACTGACCTGCCGCAAACTGGAAGCGCGCGGGTCAGAGTGCACCACATTGGGTCCAAGCTAAATCATCCCAATGAGACTCTAAAAAATGCAGAGGGCGCGGGTTAAACCCCAGCGCCCTCTTTCACATCCAAATCAAAGGCAGCCGCGATCAGCGCCTGTGTATATGGCTCGCGCGGCGCGTCGAAAACCTGCGCTGCATCGCCCGCCTCAACCACATCGCCGCGCTTCATCACCAAGACTTTATGGCTGAGTGCGCGCACCACCTGAAGATCATGCGAGATGAACAAATACGCCAGTTTGTACTTCACTTGCAGCGCACGTAGCAGCTCAACAATCTGCACCTGAACGGTTTTGTCCAATGCTGATGTGGGCTCATCCAGCACCAAAAGTCTGGGGCGCAGCACCATGGCGCGCGCAATCGCAATCCTCTGTCGCTGCCCACCAGAAAACTCGTGCGGATACCGATTGCGTGTTTCGGGGTCGATCCCGACCTCTTGCATGATTTCGATCACCGCCGCCTCAGCAGAGGTATAATCGCCAAGACCATGCACGCCCAAGCCTTCTGCGATGATTTCAGCCACAGTCATACGCGGCGACAGAGACCCGAAGGGATCTTGAAACACAATCTGCATATCTGCGCGCAGCGGGCGCACTTGTTTGTGGCTCCAACCTTGGATGTCTTGGCCGAGCACGACGACAGGCCCAACAGAATCGATCAACCGCATCATTGCCAGCGCCAATGTGGTTTTTCCGGATCCACTTTCCCCCACAATGCCAACGGTTTCGCCTGCACGCACAGAAAATTCCGCCGCGTTCACCGCTTTGACATAGCCCACCGTGCGCCGCAAAAGACCGCGCTGAATCGGGAACCAGATACGTAGGTCTTTGGTTTCGGCCACGACTTCAGCGTCTTGCGGCACCTCAGCAGGCGTGCCCGCCGTTTCTGCGTCCAAAAGCATTTGCGTATACGGATGTTTCGGCGCGTCAAAGATGTCTTTGGTGGGGCCTGATTCAACGATTTCGCCGTCTTTCATCACACAGACGCGATCCGCGAGTTTGCGCACGATGCCAAGATCGTGGGTGATGAACAGCATCGACATGCCGACAGAGGCCTGCAAATCACGCAAAAGCGTCAAAATCTGCGCTTGAATGGTCACATCCAAAGCCGTCGTTGGCTCATCTGCAATCAACAAATCCGGCCCATTGGCCAGTGCCATCGCGATCATCACGCGTTGACGTTGCCCGCCGGACAGTTGGTGCGGATAGTCTTTCAAGCGCCCTTCGGCGTTGTGAATACCCACCTGTGTCAGCAGCTCAATCACGCGAGCTTGCGCGCCCGCCCCGCGCAGACCTTGGTGCACCAATAGAATTTCTGACAGCTGCTTCTCAATCGTGTGCAGCGGGTTGAGCGATGTCATCGGCTCTTGAAAAATAAAGCTGATGTCATTGCCGCGCAGCTTGCGCAACTCTGCCTCGGACGCGCCGCACAGCTCTTGACCGTTGTATTTGATTGAGCCAGACACCTCAGCACTGTCGGGCAAAAGGCTTACCGAAGACAGCGCCGTGACAGACTTGCCCGATCCAGATTCACCAACCAAAGCAACGGTTTCGCCCTTTTTGACGTCAAAGGACACGCCCTTGACCGCAGGGATGCTTTGGCCGTCTTGCTTGAACGACACATGCAGGTTTTCAAACGACAGCAGGCTCATTGGAATGTCTTTCTGGGGTCAAATGCGTCGCGGATGCCTTCAAAGATAAAGACAAGCAACGACAGCATGATCGCGTAGGTGAAAAAGGCGGTGAAGCCCAACCAAGGCGCTTGGAGGTTTTGTTTCGCCTGAGAGGTCATTTCCCCCAGCGACGGCATCGAAGTAGGCAAACCAAAGCCCAAGAAGTCGAGCCCCGCCAGCGTCCCAATCGCGCCGGTCATCACAAACGGCAACATGGTGACGGTGGCCACCATGGCGTTTGGCAACATATGGCGGAACATGATGGTCCAGTTCGACACGCCCAGCGCGCGGGCTGCGCGAATGTATTCGAAATTGCGTGCCCGCAAGAACTCAGCCCGTACAACGCCCGTCAGCGCGGGCCAACCGAACAGAATGGTCACAAACACCAAAAGCCAGAACGACCTGCCCAAAATGGCAAACAGAATGATGATCACATAAAGCGACGGCATCGATCCCCAGATTTCCAACACACGTTGGAAAATCAAATCGGTGCGCCCGCCGAAATAGCCCTGAACCGCACCGGCAATGATGCCGATCACAGAGGACACGCCGGTGACGATCAGCGCAAACAATATGGAAATACGGAAGCCATAGATCACCCGCGCGGTCACATCGCGCTTGGTGTCGTCCGTGCCCAACCAGTTTTGTTTGGTGGGCGGCGACGGTGCGGCCCCCGGCCCTTCGACTTGGGTGTTGTAGGAATAGGGAATAATCGGCCAGATCATCCAGCCTTTTTCAATGGCTTCACCGTTTACAACGCCGTCTTTGGCATCCTCGATGATCGCTTCTGGGTCATCAAAGCAATCCTCCAACCCGCCGGATTTGATCAGGCATTCGACTTCGTCAAAGCGGTACACCGCCTCGGTTCTGAAATCGCCACCAAATTCGGTTTCGGGGTAGAAGTTGAAAATCGGCGTGTAATAGCTACCGCGATATTGCACCAAGATGGGTTTGTCGTTGGCGATAAATTCGGCAAACAGCGACAGAACAAACAGCAGTGAGAAGATCCAAAACGACCACAAAGCGCGGCGGTTGGATTTGAAGTTGCGCAAGCGGCGTTGATTGAGTGGGGACAACATCATGTCATGACCCCTTCTTTTCAAAGTCGATCCGCGGATCGATAAAGACATACATTAGGTCCGACAAAATCCCGATCAGCAGGCCAATGAGGCCAAAGAAAAACAGCGTGCCAAAGATCACGGGATAGTCGCGTTGCAACGCAGCTTGGAAGCCCAAGCGCCCCAAACCATCCAAGGAAAACAGCGTTTCGATGATCACAGATCCCGAAAAGAACACGCCCAAGAACAGCGCAGGGAAGCCCGCGATCACGATCAACATCGCGTTGCGAAACACATGGCCATAAAGCACACGGCTTTCGGACAGGCCCTTGGCGCGCGCTGTGACCACATACTGCTTGCGAATTTCATCCAAGAACGAGTTTTTCGTCAGCAACGTAAGCGTCGCAAAAGACGAGATCAGCGACGCCAAGACAGGCAGCGTGATGTGCCAAGCGTAATCGGCAATTTTCCCAAGCAGGCTCAACTCATCAAAGTTCGCAGAGGTCAGGCCGCGCAGTGGGAAGATTTGCCAATACGACCCGCCCGCAAAGAGCACCAACAGCATGATTGCAAACAAGAATCCCGGGATCGCATAGGCCACGATGATGATCGCAGAGGTCCATGTGTCAAACTTTGATCCATCGCGCACCGCCTTGCGAATGCCCAAGGGAATCGAAATCATATAGGAAATAAGCGTCGCCCAAAGGCCAAGCGAGATCGACACCGGCAAGCGTTGCCAGACCAATTCCAACACGCCTTCGGATTTAAAGTAGCTTTCCCCAAAATCAAACCGCACGTAGTTCCACATCATGTGTAAAAACTGCTCAAGCGGCGGTTTGTCCAAGCCGAATTGGCGCTCCAGATCGGCGATGAACTCAGGCGGCAAACCGCGCGATCCGATGTATTCGGACGTGCCACCACCATCTTCGATGTCGACAGCCATATCGCCACCACCACCGGTGATCGAGGCAAAGACATCGCCTTCACCTTTGATGTCCGCTAAGACCTGTTCGATCGGGCCACCGGGCACAAACTGCGTCAGGGCAAAGTTGATGATCATAATCCCCAAAAGCGTTGGGATGATCAGCAACAGTCGCCGAAGAATATAGGCACCCATTCGGGATGTCCTCCACCTGTTTTGTCGGGGCTTTTCACCCCTGTTGTTCTAACTGCTACTTAATGGCACCAGCCGCTTTGAGCTTGGCTGCTTTATCTGCGTTGTACCACCAAAAATCCAAGTACCCGAGCGCAAGCGGCGGGAACTGGTCTGCTGGCGGATGTTCGAACATATCGTAATGCGCAACCCAGTAGTCGCTGCCATACCAAGCAGGCACCACAAAGTAGTCATAGCGCATGATCCGGTCTGCAGCGCGCACGGCAGCCGCCATGTCGTCATAGGTCTCGGCCTCAAGAATATCTTGCCCCAAGGCATCAATTGCAGGCGTTGTATATCCTGCGGGATTGAACACGTCGTCTACGCCACTGGAGCCATATTTTTGATCGAAGCCAGAGCCCTCTTCAAAGCCATTCACATAGCCATCATAGATGATGTCGTAGTCGAAATCTTGCGTGCGGGCTTGATATTGGCTGGGATCAACGCGGTTGTAATTGGCGTTCACGCCCAGCGCGGTGAGGTTTTCCACATAGGGCACAATGATGCGGTCAAAATTCGGGCTGTATTGCAGGAATTCGATATCAAGCGTGTTGCCTGCAGCATCGCGCAGCTTGCCATCATCGCCCGGCACATAGCCTGCTTTTTCCATCAGGCCGAGCGCTTTACGCAGGTTTTTGCGGTCCAATGAACGCGCCCCAGAGGTATGCGCCATCGTCACAGGCTCGGTCAAAATCTCGGCGGGGATCATGTCCTTGACGCCTTCGAGATAGGCCAGCTCTTTGCCTGTCGCGACACCTTGTGCGGCCAAATCGCCTGCGTTCCAAAAGCTTTCGCGCTGTGAAAAGAGGCCGTACTGCAAGGTTTCATTGGTCCATGTAAAGTTGAACATCAGCCCCAGCGCACGGCGCACATCGCGGTTTTGCAGCTTTTCTTTGCGCAGGTTGAACAAGATACCATACGCGGGCGGCATCGCGCCCTTTGGCAAGGTCGATTTGACAACCCAACCTTCGTCCAACGCAGGGAAGTCATAGCCTGTGGCCCATTGCAAAGACGAGTTTTCTTGGCGGAAGGTAATCTCACCCGTTTTAAACGCCTCAAACGCCGCAATCGGGTCGCCGAAATACTCAACACGGATGGTGTCAAAATTCTCTGTTCCGACTTTTATCGGATGTTTGATTCCCCAATAGTCTGGGTTGCGGGTGTATTCGACCCATTCGCCAGATTTAAAGTCAGACAGCATGTATGGGCCAGTGCCAGGCGAGGTCTCATTGCGTTTTTCGTCCAAACGCGCGCCCGTGTCATCGAACCATTTCTTCTGCATGACAATCGTCGCACCCGCTTGGCTGATAAGGCCCTTGCGCGGAATATCTGGCATAAACGTGTATTTGATCGTGTAAGGATCAAGCGCCTCGACCTTTTCGATCATCGCACTGACGCCTGCGCGCCATGAGGGCGTGCCCTCTTCGATGAATTTGTAATGCGTGAACACGGCATCTTCTGCGGTCATGGGGGAACCGTCAGAAAAGGTCACATCCTTGCGCAGATGGAAAATCACCCAATCTTGGCTTTCTGGATATTCGATCGTCTCACAAATCAAACAATAGACCGCGCCTGCATATTCGTCGGATGTTCCCGCCATAAGGCGTTCGTACATGCTGGACGACAAAGCCGCAGGCGTTCCTGTGCCGGTGGCAAAGGGGTTCATGCTGTCAAAGGTGCCCACAGTGCCAATCGAAATTTCGCCACCCTTTGGCGCATCTGGATTCACATAGTCCAAGTGATCAAAGGGTTCGGCGTATTTGGCAGAGCCCCAATCCGAAAACCACGTCGAGACAATTGTCTCTTCACTTGCAGCGGCTGAGGCACCGACGCCTCCAATCATAACACTCGACAAAGCTGCAGCTAAAAATGCGCGGTGAGACAGTTGGAACATGCAAGACCTCCGTTGGGATGTGGCTGTTAATACCTTTATCCACAATGTGATCTGCTTTTGCACGTCTTCCAACCGCCAAATTGCGCAACTGTGAAGAAACCGTGACGAATTGTGAGCAGCCTGTCGCGAAATATGACCTGCAATACTGTCAAACCAAGCAGTTCATAAGAAAACCCCACCGGAAAACCGATGGGGTTGAACTTTTAAAAGCCGCCGAAGCGCTTAAGCGTTGGGCTTAGCCACCAAGCGATTGCAGGTAAGCAATCACATCTGCGCGGTCATCAATTTTCTTGAAGCCAGCAAATGTCATTTTAGTACCAGGTGCGAAATCTTTTGGTTTTTCCAAGAAGTGGTTCAGCGCGTCAGCTGTCCAGTTGCCTTCGATCTCGGTCAAAATACCTGAGTAGCCGAAACCAGCGACGGAGCCGATGTCGCGATCAAAAGACCCATCCAAGTGCGGGCCTGTTTTGTCGCTGCCGTTAACGGTGTGACAAGACGCGCATTTTTTGCCGAAAATGCTTTCGCCGGATGCGGGATCAGCTGCGGCCAAGATAGGGCCGAAATCAATTTCGACGACTTCTTCAGTGGCAGCGCCAGTCTCTTCAACTTCAATCACGTAAGCTTGCTTGTGGTCACCGTGACCGCCGCCTGTGTGATAAATAGCCTCAGCAGCCCAAGAGCCGAAGAGGAAAAACAAGAGTGCGCCGCAAAAAGCTGCAACGCCTTTAGTAAGGGTCATCGTGTCGAACATGTCGCGTTCCGTGTATGTACATCTGTTGAGGGGTATCTACCCGTTTCCATCGGTGCATTTCAAGGTATAAGACCCGCGACGAAACGACTTACTTCAAAAACTTCGCAAAAATGGGGGCGCAAATGGACGCACGTATCGCTTTTCAAGGAGAACTTGGTGCCTATTCGCATCAAGCCTGCGTTGAGACTCGCCCTGATTTTGATCCCCTGCCATGCGCGACGTTCGAAGAAGCGCTGGAAGCCGTCCGGTCGGGCGCCGCTGAACTGGGAATGATCGCCGTCGAAAACTCGACCTATGGCCGTGTGCAAGACGTGTATCATTTGCTGCCAAAAGCAGGACTTCATATCGTCGCTGAGACCTTTGTGCGGGTGCATGTCAATCTATTGGGCGTCAAAGGCGCGCAACTCAGCGACATTACAGGCGCGCATGGGCATCCTGTTATTTTGCCACAATGTGGTAAATTCTTGCGCAATAACGGCATCAAAGGCATTTCAAACACAGATAATGCGCGCGCCGCGAGAGAAGTCGCCGATGCAGGTGACAAGACGCAAGCCGCACTTGCCTCAAAATTGGCCGCCGACATTTACGGGTTGGATGTTATTGCCTCCGAGATCGAAGACCACAAATTGAACACCACGCGGTTCTTGATCATGTCGCGCGAGGCCGATCATTCGCGCCGTGCGGATAAAATGGTGACGGCCTTTATGTTCCGTTTGCGCAATATCCCTGCGGCTTTGTTCAAGGCGCTGGGGGGATTCGCGACAAATGGAATCAACATGACCAAGCTGGAAAGCTACATGGTTGATGGTGTGTTCACCGCGACACAGTTCTATGCCGATATTGAAGGGCACCCCGACGACGAGAATGTGAAACTCGCGTTGGACGAACTTGGGTATTTCACCGAAATGGTCGAAATCTTGGGTGTTTATCCGGCAGACCCACGTCGGTCATAACCAAATGCGCTGTCTCCGCAGCGGTACATTGCACAGGCTTATCTTGTGTGGCGGCTGCGGGTACAGACTAATGAAACTAAGCTGACACGCCAGTTTCAAAGCGCTCAGCGATCGTTCCGCTCAGCTTAAGCACACGCTTATCGAACCGGCGCTGCAAAGACGTTTTGGCGAATTTGACCGATTGCACCAAGATGCGTGCGGAAATCGTCTTGGGACGCACATCGAACCCGACGATCAGACGCGTGCGTTTTGGCGACAACGGGACCAATTCCATCGAAATTGTCATGTCTAGACCGCCAGATCTGGCTTGAGCAACCAACTCTTCGGGCGCCTCGAACTGCGAAATCTCGGCATGAAGATCGCGCCATTTGCCGCGAAAAGGCACCTTCGCCTCCCACGCAGCACCGACGCCATTCATTTGAGAATCGTCTTTGCGCTTAACTTCGATACCACGACGCAGCGCTTGTTTTTCGATGCTTTGAAAATCTGTGAGTTGTGCAAAGACAAAATGTGCAGGTGCTTCAATATCTTGCCGTGTCGAGAATTTCATGCGTCAACTACCCAAACCAATCTATGCAGGCACTATCCTTCCAAATTCATCTATCTGCAAGCCACTTAGTAATTAGAAAGTGAGCGATGGTTCCGGCGCGAACGGGCAAAATACTGGGGTGCGTGCCCGCCATAACGCTGGCGCAGTCTTCGCGCGAAAGCCACAGCGCGTCTTCCAACTCTGCTTTGTCCACAACGATTTCACGCGATTGCGCCGTGCCACTGCATCCAATCATCAATGTCATCGGAAACGGCCATGGCTGACTTGTGATATAAGACACGTCTCCCACTGGAATGCCGGCTTCTTCCATCACCTCACGGCGCACGGCCGCCTCAATCGGTTCCCCCGGTTCGACGAATCCCGCCAAAAGCGAATACATGCCTTCTGGAAAATGCGGGCTACGCCCCAGTAAGATCGCGTTCCCATGCGTGATCAGCATGATCACAACGGGGTCAGTGCGCGGGAAATGAGAGGTGTTGCACGCGCCGCAAGTGCGTTGCCAACCGCCTTGCGCAATTTCACTTGGCTTGCCGCAGGCGGCGCAAAACATGTGTGACTTGTGCCAACCAAGAACCGCCCGCGCCGTGGCCGCGATTTCCGCATCAAGCGGCGTGAGCTCTGTCATGACCAGTTTGAGATCGCGAAACGTCATATCGGGTGTGCTCGCATGACGTTGAGCACTTGGATCAAAAATGCCGTCCTGAACAAGATCGACATCCAGCATCTGCGCTTGCGAGACATCAACGGCAAACACCGGCGCATCTGTATCATCCAGACCGACGAACACCGTCGTGCCTGCCTGCGTCAACAAAGGATGCGCGGCCGGTACCGTTGCCAGCCCGCCGTCATCGTGGATGAGCACCTTAAAGTTCCAAAGCGGCAAAAAGCGTGCGTTGTCTGCAGCCTTAAGCGTGTCAGCCTGCGCTCTCAAGTCGTCTCTGCGTTTCAAAATGCCTGCCGCAAAAGCAACTGATTCTGTATTCATGTCTCATCCTCGCCGACCCAATTGTCGGCATTTTAGTGAAATTAAATTCATCTCTTCATCACGACCGTGGCGCAAGTGTGACATTCCAACGGCAACTCAACCAAAAGTTGCATTAGGTCGCCCCGCTCAACCCAAATCAATTGAAGCACAGCGAAACACGCGTACACTATGCGCTGTCACCATTCTGTCGTGCTTTTCAAGCACCATCACACCAAACGCTCCCGTGATGGACAACATAGTGGCTCAGAACGCAAAAATAACCCGCAGGACATTTATGTCCCAAACGCTCGCAGGCTCCGCCTTGATTGCACTTCATCCTTTTTCAGCCCGCGCTGGCGCAAACCAAGCGCATTTGCGCATCATGGAGACCACGGATTTGCATGTCCATGTCTTCCCCTACGACTATTATGCAGACCGCCCCAGCGATTCTGTGGGTTTGGCGCGCACAGCTGCGCATATAAATAACGTCCGAGCCGAAGCTCAAAACGCGATCCTCGTCGACAACGGTGACTTTTTACAAGGCAACCCGATGGGTGACTACATCGCCTATGAGCGCGGCATGGCCGAAGGCGACATGCATCCTGTGATTTCAGCGATGAACACGCTGGGATATGATGCGTCGACTTTGGGCAACCACGAATTCAACTATGGCCTTAACTTTCTGCTGAAGTCACTGCACGGCGCCAACTTCCCTGTGGTGTCCGCCAATGTCGTCAAAGAAATGGCCAGCTCGGCACGTGACGACACAACCTTGGTTGCCCCCTATGTGATTTTGGACCGCGAAATCACCGATGGGTCAGGGCAAACCCACCCGATCAAAATCGGCCTGATCGGATTTGTGCCCCCGCAGGTCATGACATGGGACAAGCACCATTTGGCTGGGAACGTGCAGGTGCGCGATATCGTCGATACGGCGCGTGCCTATATTCCTGAAATGAAAGAGAAAGGCGCAGATCTGATCATTGCGCTCAACCACTCTGGCATTGGCTCCGCCAAGCATAAAGATGGCATGGAAAACGCCTCGGTCCCGCTGGCCGAATTGGACGGGATCGATGCTTTGGTCACAGGCCATTCACACCTTGTGTTTCCGTCGCCACAGTTTGAAGGCTTGGAAGCCGTAGATGCCAAAAAAGGTCTGATCCACGGCAAACCCGCAACGATGGGCGGGCTTTGGGGCTCACACCTTGGGCTGATCGACCTGATGATCGAACGCAGTGGCAATGAATGGCGCGTGGTCACATCTGAGGTTGAAACACGGCCCATCGCGCAACGCGGCCAAGGCCACACGCTCACGCCCTTGGTCGAAAATGTCGACACTGTGCTTGCCTCGGTGGCGAAGATTCACAACGAAACACTGGCCTATGTGCGCCAAGCTGTCGGGCAAAGCGCAGCCCCACTGCATTCGTATTTTGCACTGGTCGCGGATGATCCCAGCGTGCAAATCGTCTCGAACGCGCAGCTTTGGTATCTGAAAGACATGTTCAAAGGCACCGAACACGACGGCTTGCCGATCATTTCTGCCGCCGCCCCCTTCAAAGCAGGTGGGCGTGGCGGGCCTGAACATTACACCGACGTGGCCCCTGGAAATGTTGCGATCAAAAACGTGGCAGACCTGTATCTTTACCCCAACACCATCCGCGCTGTGCGCATCACGGGTGCAAAGCTCAAAGGGTGGCTGGAACGCTCTGCTGGCATGTTCTTACAGGTGAAGGTTGGCGACAAGGATCAGCCGCTGTTGAACCCAGAATTCCCGTCCTACAACTCTGATGTCATTGATGGCGTGACCTACAAAATCGACGTCAGCCAACCCTCGCGCTTTGATCCCAAGGGCGAACTGTTGAACGAATCTGCGACCCGCATCGTCGATTTGGAATACGAAGGCACGCCCGTCACAGACGACATGGAATTCATCGTCGCCACCAACAATTACCGCGCAGGCGGCGGTGGCGAATTTCCGGGGGCGGATGGCTCTACGATCATTTTCGAAGGCCCCGACACCAATCGCGACATCCTTGTGCGCTATATCGTCGAACAGGGCGTCGTTGATCCAAAGGCCGACAACAACTGGACCTTTGCCCCCTTGGGCAACACCACGGTCACCTTTGAAACAGGGCCGAGAGCCAGCGACCACTTGCAAGATTTGACCAGCATTGATGTGACGCCTGCGGGCGACGGAGCGGATGGTTTCGCGGTTTTCCGCATCGCGCTTTAGCCTTGGGCGGATGGCGACAGTTTTTGCGCCACCCTCTTGCGAATCCGCGTCATCTCACTTATGTGATGCCTTGAGAGGTTGGCGCGGGCGAGCGCCTCGCCAACCAGGTCAGGTCCGGAAGGAAGCAGCCTCAACGAGTCCCGTTTGGGTCG